>WGEM01000097.1 GCA_015492755.1 Gemmatimonadota bacterium
ATGTCCAGGCGGCGGAGAAGAAGTTCCTCTCCTTCTGGTTCACCGCCCGCAACCCCGGCGGTCACTCCTCGCTCCCGGTGCGCAAGAACGCCATCTACGACCTGGCGGGAGCGTTGCTGGCGCTGCAGGACTACGAGTTCCCCGTCATGCTCCACGAGATCACCGAGGAGTTCTTTCGCGGCACCGCCGAGCTGGTGGGCGGAGCAATGGGGGAGGCGATGCGGCGCATCGTGGCCGATCCCTCCGACGCGGAGGCGGCGCGCATCCTCTCCTCCGAGCCCGGCTACAACGCGCGGCTCCGCACCACCTGCGTCGCCACGATGCTGGAGGGCGGACACGCCCAGAACGCGCTTCCCCAGCTCGCCCGAGCCAACGTGAACTGCCGCATCTTCCCCACGCACGATCCCGAGGACGTTCGGGCCCGACTGGCGGCGCTGGCGGCGCCCTTCGACGTGACGGTGGAGCCCCGCGGAACGGCGAGGCCCAGCCCGCCTTCGCCCCTCACCGACGAGGTGATGGAGCCCATCCGGCGCATCACCGGGGAGATGTGGCCGGGCGTGCGCGTGCTGCCCACCATGTCCACCGGCGCCACCGACGCGCTCTACCTGCGTAATGCCGGCATCCCCGTGTACGGCGTCTCGGGGATCTTCCTGGACATGGACGACATCCGCGCCCACGGACAGGACGAGCGCATCCCCGTTCGCAGCTTCTACGAGGGTCAGGAGTTCCTGTACCGCCTGGTGAAGGCGCTGGCGGGGGGAGGCGTGGCGTGACGTGCTCCTGTCGGTGCGCCTGGCCCCGTCGCCGAGGGTAGCGGGAGGCCCTGTGCGGCAGAGGGGACGGGGGCGGCTGCCCCGAATCCGGGAAGGGAAGGTTGCGGTTCATGCGGCGCTGATGCTCTTCGGACTCCTCCTTGCCGCTGCGCCGGCGTCAGCCCAGACCGTGCTGGTGCGCGTCCTGGACGCCGAGAGCCAGCAGCCCCTCTTCGGTGCCCTGGCGTATCTGGACACCCCGGAGGGCGCTACGGTGCGCAGTGTCCTCACCGACGAGCGGGGCCGCGCCATCTTCGTGGGCATGGCGCCGGGACGCTACCGGGTGCGTGCGGAGATGATCGGCAAGCGCACCGCCGTGACGGAACCCTTCCGCGTGGGGGAAGGAGAGACGGTGGCGCAGGATCTCCGTCTGGAGTCCAGCGCCATCGAGCTCGAGGGCATCGAGGTGGAGGCGGAGGGGGGACGCTGCTCGGTGCGTCCCGAGGAGGGCCTGGCGGTGGCGCGGGTCTGGGACGAGGTGCGCAAGGCGCTCACCGGAGCCGCGCTGGCGGACCGCGAGCGGATGTACCGGTACCGGACGGTGAAGTACGTCCGGGAGGTGGACCGGGACACCCGGGCCATCCGGCATGAGGAGCGGGAGCGGGTGGCGGGCTTCCTGCGCACACCCTTCGAGAGCCGACCCGCCGAGGAGCTCATCGAGCGGGGATTCGTCCAGAAGGACGGCAACGACGCGGTGTACTTCGGGCCGGACGCTCAGGTCCTGCTCAGCGACGTCTTCCTCGATACGCATTGCTTCGGCCTGAGGCGGGGAGAGGGTGACGCGGCCGGCCTCATCGGGCTCCGGTTCGAACCGGTGCGGAGCCGGAAGCGGCTGCCCGACATCGCCGGTACGCTCTGGATCGACCCCGAGACCTACGAGCTGCGCTTCCTGGAGTACCGCTACGTGAACCTGGACCCGGACCTCAGCTCGCCGGAGGTGGGCGGATACGTGGCCTTCCGCCGTCTCCCTAACGGCACGTGGATCGTGCCGGAGTGGTGGATCCGCATGCCGAAGGTGGGCTATGTCCGTGACCACCGGGGCCGGCTGCAACCCTATCTGGAGGCCTATACGGTGGCAGGCGGGATCGTCACCGAGGTCCAGGAGCAGGGCGGCCGTACGGTGATCGAGGCGGAGACGGGGTCCATCGAGGGCATCGTGCTGGACTCCCTGGGTGTGGAGCCCCTGCGGGGTGCGCGTGTGCGCATCGCCGGGTCGCGCCAGTCGGTCTACACCGACCGCGAGGGACGCTTCCGCATCGCGGGCCTCTCCGACGGGCGGTACGAGGTGGAGATCACGCACCCCCGGTTGGAGCAGCTCGGCTTCCGTCCCGAACCCCTCGTCCGGGACGTGCGCAAAGGAGAGATCACGCAGATCCGCTACGTCATGCCGTCGGTGGGCGATGTGGCGTTCCAGGTGTGCCGCGGGCAGGCGATGCCGGAGCGCTCGGCGGTGCTCACCGGGTGGGTGCGCGACGCGGCCACCTCCAGCCCCCTCTCGGGAGTCACGGTACAGGCCCGCTGGAGCCGCGTCCGCATGGCGGGCGTCGGCACCGAGGATGCGCGCATCACCGGCACCACCACCGAGGGCGTCCAGGTGCGCGCCGACGAGCGCGGTGCGTACCACGTGTGCGGGGTGCCCCAGGACCGGCTCATCGAGGTGGCCGTTCTGGTGGAGGGTGAGCGGATCGCCGCGGACACGCTGCGGATCTCCGAGCTTGAGCGAGTCCGGCCGCACATCATCGAGGTGCGCCGGTAGCAGACCGTGTAGCGCCCTGGCCGGAATGGTGCGGTCGCGCTAGTCTCATGGCTTCCAACCCTCCCGATTCGTGCTGTTTGGTCGATGGGAACGCGTCCGCAACATTCGCGCTCTCCGGAGCGGCTCCTCCGGAGCCGGTAGGATGGGCGAAGGTTTCAGCAGCGTATACGCGACCGTCGACCATGTCGGGCAGACACTGAAGTCGCGCTCTGTGCGACGCGGGTTCCCGCGTCGGCGCCTGCGTCTTCCGGACTCCGCCGCCGACGAGATCCTGGACGGGCTGCGCGTCTACGGTGAGGCCGGAAGCGACACGCCACCCTCGCCTCTGGCACGCGAAGTCGTCTGGCATCTGATCCTCCAGGGGTATGACGGGCGGTTCCTCGCCGGCGCATCGCGGCGGAAGCGTTCCGAGTACAGGGCACTCACCGCCGCCTTCGCACCCGAGGTGCGCCGGCCCGAGGACGCCCGTCCATACGCCTGGGTCATGCCTTGGCGCCCGCCCGAGGAGTCGCGGCCCCATCGGACGGAGGACTGGATCGGGCGCACACTCCAGTGGGGGTTCGACACGCTGGGGGACGTCCGTGATGTAGGCGACGGTCGCGGCCAGGCCCGCATCGGTGGTCACGACGAAGTGGTGTGGGAGGGCACGCACGGCTATGTCATGCAGATGGACGGCGGAATCTGGCGGGTGGACGCCACGAACGGCGAGGCCCGCCGCACGCCGGGCGAGGGCTCCAGGAGCACGTTGGCGTTGATGAGCGACGTTCCGCCCAGGCCGCTGCCCTGGACCACGGCGATGTCGTCGTCCACGCGAACGTCGTACAGCGCGGTGGCCGCGCCCCAGCGGCGGCCTCTCCAGTGAAGCTGGAGGCGACGCAGGCCCTCGAAGGAGGTCTGAGGGAAGTCACCGGAGAGGATCTCTTCCCCCCGCTCCAGCACGCACAGCGACACGGCGTTGCCGTCCTCCCTGGTGGCGCCCGCCAGCGCCGCCGCGGTCACCGCCCCCCCGTATCCCGAGCCCACCACCACCACGTCGTAACGGGCGCGGAGGCGGCTCAACGGGAGCGCGAGGCGATGCAACGGCCTATCCGCCGCTTTCGAAGAGCACGTCGATGCCCTGTTCGTAGACGATGTCGCGAGGGATCCCAAGCGCGTCCAGCGCGTCCAGATCCGCCTGGAGCTGCGGCGGTACCACGCCCTTCTCCCGGATGAGCCGGTCCACGCCCTCGTAGTCCCCGTCGCCCTGGAGGGTGAGGATGAGGGCGCTCAGTCCGTTCACGGCATCCCGCATCTTCTCGAAGTCCACCCGGTACGTGCCGGTGGCGTCGTCACGGGTGAAGGCGCCCTGCTCCTGGAAGTAGTTGAAGCGAACCATGTTGGCGCGCCCGTGCGCGCTGGACGCGCCGAAGCGCACCGAACGGAAGATGCCCGCCAGGAAGGTGACGTAGTGGTCCTCGATGCTGCCCTCGGTGAGCTCGCCCCGCTCGAAGAGTTGCGTCACCATGTAGAGACCCACCACGTCGGCCTTACCCTCCTCCATGGCGGAGGCGTGCTCCTTCAGCGCCTCCCGCACGGTCCCCCGTCCGTTGATGGTGTTCTTCACACCCAGACCGTGCGCCACTTCGTGGAACATGGTGTTGCCGAAGAAGGCGTCGAAGGTGACGTGCTCCCGCTGATCCTCGGCGATGAGGTGCTCGGCGATGGGGAGCATGATGCGGTCGAACTTGGCGCGCATGGCGTTCTTGAGCTGGAGCCTGCGCGTCCCCTTGGCGAGCTGGACCTCTTCGTCGTTGGGGAGGTTGATGGCGATGGTCTTGGAGCCGGCGTTGGCATCGCCCGCCACGTACGCCACGTCGTACGCATTGAGGTCGGAGTCGGTGCCCGGTGTCTCTCGCTTGTAGGCCTCGTCCACCGGGAGACCTCGCTGCAGGCTGGGCAGGAGCGCGGCGAACCGGCTCAGGCGTTCGCTCCACGCCTGGTCCTTGATGAGCACGAACGCCTCGTGCGCCGCCTTGTAGCCGAAGAGCTGGTCCTCGTACGTCTCGATGGGGCCGATGACGACGTCGATGGGGTTCGTCTTCATGTCCATCCACGCCATGTCGCTCTCGCGATACTCGTCGGTCTCCAGCGCGTCGGCACGGAGCCTCAGGTAGCGGGCGAGCCCGGCGTCGGTGGTGAGCTCTGCGGCCTCCCGCAGTTTGGCCGCCGCCGCTCGATGTTGCTCGGCGAACGCCTCGTGATAGGGGACCGCGTGGAGGCTGCCGTCGTCGGAGCGCCGAACCAGCGTGTAGAGACTGCGGAGTTGGGGGTCGGTCTCGGCGGCGGCCTCGAACTCTTCGCGGGTCATGTCCGCGGGATAGAAATTCGCGCCCGCCGGTTTCGGCCCCACCCCCTCGATGAACGGCTCGTTGTTACGAAGTCGATCCCAGGGCCCGTAGTTGATGCGGATATACTCGAGCTTCAGCGGATCGCCCCCGGCGAGGGCCTCGGCTTCCGCCCGATCCCCGTAGGCCTCCATCCAGAAGACCTCATCCATCGGTTGGGCGGCCTCGATGAGGAGGCGGACCACCTGGCGGTCGGCGTCCGAAAGGTGGCTCAGGTCCGCTTCCAGGCGGACGGTGGCGTACTGGTCGATCAGGCTCTGCATTCGGGCAGCCTCGTCGTCGGGCGCGTCGTCGGCGGGGGCGCCGCAGGCCACCAGCGCGGCGGCGGCCGTCAGGAGAAGGCGTCGGGGGCGGCGGGACATGAGCGCACTCCGGGTGTGTGGTCCGTGGTGATGCAGGGGGAAGCTACGGTACGCGCCGGAGTGCGCCAGACCGACCGGGCGGAGGCCCCTGGCGCCTCCGCGGCGGCCGCGCCTAGCTTCGCACCTTCATGGATCGGTGACCCTTTTCGGATGGACCTTCCGCGATGATGCCCTCGACGCCTTCCCGGACCTCGCCCCGTTCCCCGCTCCTGGTTCCCACCCGCCGGACCGGCTCCCTTCTCTCCGCCGCACTCCTCCTCCTCCTCCTGGCCCTGGCGCCGGCCCCGGCGCAGGCCCAGCAGGACGACCGCATGTCGGCCACCGAGCGCCTGGAGGCCTTCGCGGAGCACCGCGCCATGCTGGAGCGCTCACCCTTCCGTGACGTCCCGTGGCAGTTCTTGGGGCCCACCAACATCTCCGGTCGCTCCACCGACGTGGGGGTAGCCGAACCCAAGGGCCGCACCTACACCATGTACGTGGGCGGGGCGTCCGGCGGCGTGTGGCGCACCTTCAATGAGGGGGTGACGTGGACGCCGGTCTTCGACGAGCAGCTCACCACCTCCATCGGGGACATCGCCATCGACCCCACCGACGAGCGCGTGGTGTGGGTGGGCACCGGCGAGGCCAACATCTTCCGCTCGTCCCACGCCGGTGCCGGGATCTACAAGACCATCGACGCGGGGGATACGTGGGAGCACATGGGGCTCACCGAGACGGGCACCATCGCGCGCATCGTGGTGCATCCCCGAGACCCCAACATCGCCTGGGTGGCCGCCAGCGGCCAGGAGTACCGGGACAACCCGGAGCGGGGCGTCTTCAAGACCACCGACGGGGGGCGGAGCTGGCGGAAGGTGCTCTACGTGAACGACATGACCGGCGCCATCGACCTGGTGGTCCACCCGGAGAACCCGGACATCCTCTACGCAGCCACCTGGCAGCGGAGGCGCGCCAAGTTCAATGATCCGCGCAACGAGCCCGCCTTCACCGGCTCCGACGCGTACTTCACCGGCTCGGGCGTCTGGAAGAGCACCGACGGCGGTGAGCGCTGGATGCCCATCAACGAGGGACTTCCCGAGGCGCGCTACCGGGGCCGCATCGGCCTGGACATCGCCCGTTCGCAGCCGGAGACCGTCTACGCCTTCGTGGACAACTACGAGATCGCGCGGGAGGCCGATCCGAACGCCGAGGTGGACGCCTACGGCCGGCCCCGTGGTGGGGTGATCCGGGGCGCCACCGTCTTCCGATCCGACGACGGCGGCATGACGTGGCGTCGCACCAGCGAGTACAACCGTTACATGGAGAACCTGGGCGGAACGTACGGATGGGTCTTCGGCCAGATGCGCGTCGACCCCACGGATCCCGACAGGATCTACGTCATGGGGCTCGCGCTGAACGTCTCGGAAGACTCCGGGCGCACCTTCCGCCGGCTCACCGGGATGCACGGCGACCACCACGGTCTCTACATCGACCCCAACAACCCGTGCTACCTGGTGAACAACAACGACGGCGGGGCCTACGTCTCGTACGACTGCGGTGAGAACTGGCGCTTCTTCGTGGAGCTCCCGATGGTGCAGTTCTTCAACGTGAACTACGACCTGGCCGAGCCCTTTCACGTGTACGGCTCGGTGCAGGACCATGGCTCGTTCCGGGGTGTGGTGGACCTGAGCCAGGGGCGTCACGCCCTTCGGCCCCGCGCCTTCGAGCGGGCGCCGGGCGGGGAAGGCTCCCACCACGCCATCGACCCCACGGACCCCAACATCGTGTATTCCGCCGGGTTCTACGGGACGCTGCAGCGCACCAACATGGCCACCGGCGAGACGAAGTCCATCGTGCCCACAGCGGAGCCCGGTGAGCCGCCGCTCAGGGGTCAGTGGCTGGCTCACTTCATTCTCTCGCCCCACGATCCCAACACCATCTATCACGGGATGCAGTACGTCTTCAAATCCACGGACCGGGGCGAGAGCTGGACGCGCATCAGCCCGGACCTCTCGCACAACGACCCCTCGAAGCTGGGCGATATCCCGTACCAGACCATCGTGGCGCTCTCGGAGTCGCCGCTGCGCCGCGGCCTGCTCTACGCCGGCACCGACGACGGGCGCGTGCACGTCACCATGGATGACGGCGGAAGCTGGACGGAAATCTCGGCGGGGCTCCACCCCGACCGTTTCACCTCGGAGGTGGTGGCGTCGGCGTACGACGAGGCCACCGTGTACGTCACCCAGAACGGGCGCCGTGACGACGACTACGCGCCCTATGTCTGGAAGTCCACCGACTACGGGCGTACGTGGCGGAGCATCGCCGACGGCATCCCCGTGGGACCGGTGAACATCATCCGCGAAGACCCCAGGAATCCGAACATCCTGTACGTGGGTACCGACGTGAGCGTGTACGTCTCGCTGGATGGCGGGGAGAGCTGGGAGACGCTGGCCGGCGGACTGCCCAGCACCTTCGTGCACGACCTGGTGATCCATCCCCGGGACGACATCGCCGTGGCGGCCACCCACGGGCGGGGGATGTGGGCCCTGGATGTGCGGGAACTGCAGCAGCTCACTCCGGAGGTGGTCTCGAAGGCGGCGCACCTCTTCGCGGCGGACGACGGAGCGCTCCCTGCGCGGCAGGGCTTCGGCTTCGGTGGCGCGAGGCCGCGCAGCGCGTGGGTGCACTACTGGCTGGGACGCGACGCCGGCGACGTCTCGCTCCGCATCGAGGACGCGGGGGGGAACGTGGTGAACGTGCTTCCTGCCGGCGGGTCCCGGGGGCTCCACCAGGTGGAGTGGAGGCTCAACCGCATGGGACGGGGAGAAGGGCGGCAGCAGGGGTTCCGGCGGCCCAGCTTCGTGGAGCCGGGCACCTACACGGCGGTGCTCACGGTGGACGGGACCGAGCTGCGCACGCCGGTGCGGGTGGTGCGCGAGTAGTGCGGTGACCCACCTCCGCGTCCGCACGGGGCTGGAAGCTCTGCTGGCGGGCGAGCACGCGCACCTCCGGAAGGTGCGCGTGGGTCTGGTGGCGCATCCGGCGTCGGTGACGTCGGAGCTCACCTTCGCGGTGGACGCGCTCCTGGAGGCGGACTTCGACGTGCGCGCCCTCTTCGGGCCCCAGCACGGCGCCCGCGGCGAGAAGCAGGACAACATGGTCGAGTCGCCCCACGAGACGGACGCCCGCACCGGGCTGCCGGTGTACTCGCTCTATAGCGAGACCCGACGGCCCACCCCGGAGATGCTGGACGGACTCGACGCGCTGGTCTTCGACCTCCAGGACGTGGGCGTGCGGGTCTACACCTTCGTCTGGACCATGGCGCTGGCGATGGAGGCCTGCGGGGAGGCGGGGGTGCGCTTCGTGGTCCTGGACCGTCCCAACCCGCTGGGGGGTGTGGTGCGCGAGGGGCCGCTACTCCGGGAGGGCTACACGTCGTTCGTGGGCCTCCACCCGGTGCCGCTCCGCCACGGGCTCACCACCGGGGAGGTGGCGCGGTGGCTGGTGCGCACACACCGGGTGCGCTGCGAGCTGGAGGTGGTGCCCATGGAGGGTTGGCGCCGCTGGATGACGTGGCCCGACACCGGGCTCCCCTGGGTGATGCCCAGCCCTAACCTGCCGACCTTCGATTCGGCGGTGGTCTACCCGGGGATGGTGCTCCTGGAGGGGACCAACCTCTCCGAGGGGCGCGGCACCACCCGTCCCTTCGAGATCTTCGGAGCGCCGTACCTCGACCCGTACGCGCTGGTGACGCGGTTGGAGCGGACTCGCCTCCCGGGGGTCCGGTTCCGGCCGTGCACCTTCGAGCCCACCTTCCAGAAGTACGCGGGCGAGCGGTGCGGCGGCGCGCAGCTCCACGTCACCGACGTGGACCGCTTCCGGTCGGTGCGGACGGCGATGGAGATCCTGGTGGCGGCGCGGGAGCTGGCGCCGGACGACTTCGCGTGGCGGCCTCCGCCCTACGAGTACGAGGAGCGCCTCATGCCCATCGACATCCTGTGGGGCTCGGCCCGGCTGCGGATGGGCGTGGACGAGGGCCGCTCCGCCCAGGAGATCCTCGCGGGCGTCGACGAAGAGCTCGCCGCCTTCACCGCCGACGTGGAGCCCAGTCTCCTCTACGGGTGAGGGGCGGGGCTTGCCTCACCCGCAGCCGGGCGTCGCTCCGAGGTCCGGCTTGATCTGCAGGTCGAAGGTGTCGCCGGGGTCGGCCTCGATGGCCCGCGTCACGCACTTCGGCCCCGCCAGCAGGTCGATCTCGATGCGAAGCGGCTCACTGAAGTCCCAGGGGATGGAGAAGACGGCCTCCCCTTTGCCCTGGACCACCCCCAGGCGGATGCGCTTGCTGAGCCCGATGGCGTAGAGCCGGGCGTCGGAGAAGTTGCGGTTGAGCACGTGCACCCGCACCTCGGTGGCCTCCGGCTCGGCGCGCAGGAAGGGGTCCTCGCGCTCCACGAGTCGGCCGGCGGCCCCGCATCCGCCCGCGCTCCATACCAGTAGCGCCGCCAGGAGCGCGCGCCGTGCCGCTGCCGCGCTCATCGGCGGCTGGCCCGGCAGGGCGTCAGGCTCACGTCGGCGGGGACCTGCACCCAGACGCGGGCGCCGGGGTCCACCGCCAGGTCGCGGATGCGGCAGGACTGTCCGCCCACCAGGTCGATGCGGAACTGCACCGGCACCGCGAAGTCCCAGTCCACCACGAAGCGACCCTCCGACTTCCCCGTCACCGAGCCCAGCCGGATCTGCTGCCCATGCTTCACGGCGAACACCATCAGATCGTTGAAGTTGAGGTTCTGCACCTCCACCTCGAGCTGGCCGCCCTCCAGCCCCTGACTCCGGGCGAAGGGGTCGCCCACCCGCCCCATGCCGCCGATGCACGCCTGGGCGGTGAGCGAGGTGAGGATGAGCGCCGCCACGGCGGCGGCGCGTCCCGCTGATCTCATGCTTCCGTTCCTCGCGCGAGGCGTCCCTGCCGGCACCGTCCTTCCGGGCACATATGGCGAAGTCGTGCGCCCTGCGCAAAGATGCAGCGTGTCATCATCGCTCCTCCCACTTCGCCGGCCCATGAGTCCATCGTCCAGACGCATCCGTCTCGCGGCGCTTCCCGCAGCGCTCTTCGCCCTCGCCCTCACGCCCCCTCAGTCTGCCGACGAACCCCTGCTGGGCTTCACCGCCGCGTCCTCACGGGCGCAGCGGGCGCTGGAGGAGCGCTTCGACGCAGCGCTGGACATCGACAACATACGCTCCTGGCTGGAATTCCTGACGCGCCACCCCACCAACGTGGGATCTCCCGGGGCGAAGGCCAACGCCGAGTGGATGGTGAAACAGTTCCGCTCATGGGGGTTCGAGGCGCGGCTCGAGGAGTTCCATGTCCTCTTCCCCACGCCGGTGGAGCGTGCCCTGGAGATGGTGGCGCCGGAGCGGTACGTGGCTCGCCTGGAGGAACCCGCGCTCCCCGAGGACCGCACCTCGTCCCTCCGCGACCATCTCCCGCCCTACAACGCGTACTCCGCCGACGGCGACGTGGAGGGGGAGCTGGTCTACGTGAACTACGGGATCCCCGCAGACTACGAGGAGCTGGAGCGGCGGGGGATCTCGGTGGAGGGCAAGATCGTCATCGCTCGTTACGGGGGCTCGTGGCGCGGCATCAAGCCCAAGGTGGCTGCGGAACGCGGCGCCATCGCGTGTATTCTGTATTCCGATCCGCGGGATGACGGCTACTACCAGGGGGACGTGTACCCCGAAGGGCCCTACCGGAACGAGTGGGGCGTACAGCGGGGGTCGGTGGCGGACATGCCGCAGTTTCCCGGCGATCCCCTCACGCCGGGTGTGGGCGCCACCGCCGACGCAGAGCGGCTCTCCCGCGACGAGGCCCCCACACTCATGAAGATCCCGGTGCTGCCCATTTCCTACGGCGACGCGCTTCCGCTCCTGCGCGCCATGGAGGGGCCGGTGGCGCCACCGGCCTGGAGGGGCGCGCTCCCCATCACCTACCACCTGGGCCCGGGCCCCGCGCGGGTGCGCCTGAAGCTCAGGTTCGACTGGAAGCTGGTGCCGGCCTACGACGTCATCGCCGTGATGCGGGGGAGCGAGGCGCCCGAGGAGTGGGTGGTGCGGGGCAACCACATCGACGGATGGGTCTTCGGCGCCGCCGATCCCCTCAGCGGCATGGTGCCGCTCCTGGAGGAGGCCCGCGTCGTGGGGATGCTGGCGCGGGAGGGGATGCGTCCGAAGCGCACCATCGTCTACGCCGGCTGGGACGCGGAAGAGCCGGGTCTGCTGGGCTCCACCGAGTGGGCGGAG
>WGEM01000098.1 GCA_015492755.1 Gemmatimonadota bacterium
ACTGGCGGCGCTCCCGCCGGGGAGCCACGCCCGCTACGTCGACCGCCAGGGGGTGGAGGTCCTGGGCGCCACGGCGCCCCTTCCGGAGTACGGATGGATCTTTCTCACCGAGGTGCCGGTGGCCGACGCTCTCGGCGAGCTGCGGGCGCTGCGCGCCCTCTCGCTGGTGCTGGGCGGGCTCTTCTCCCTCCTGGTCATCGGTGCGGCATGGATCATGGCGGGCGAGATCGTGGCTCCCGTCCGCGGCCTGGTGGCCGGAAGCCGCTCGCTGGGACGCGGCGAGCTGAAGGTCCGCGTCCCGGTGGGAGGCTCCTCGGAGCTGGTGGAGCTGGGCACCGCGTTCAACGACATGGCCGCGAAGCTGGCCAGCCATCAGGAGCGGATCGAGCGGATGCACCAGGCCGAGATCGCCCGCGCGGAGCAGCTCGCCACCGTCGGTGAGCTGGCCAGCGGGCTGGCACACGAGATCAAGAACCCGGTGGTGGGGATCAGCAACGGCCTCGACCTCGTGCTCCGCAGGGTGACGGATCCCGAGCTGACACCCATCACCGAGGAGATGAAGCGCCAGCTCAACCGCATCGAGCGGGCCGTCCAGGACCTGCTGGCCTTCGCCCGCCCCAGCGAGCCGCGGCCCCGCGAGACCTCCCTCAACACGGTGGTGGAGCGGGCCTCCACGCTGGTGGACGCCGGCGCCCGCAAGCGAAGGGTGGCGCTGGAGCTGGAGCTGGACCGGGAGCTGCCCACCATCCACGCCGACCCGGAGCTCCTCTCCCAGGCCCTCGTGAACCTCATGCTGAACGCGGTCCAGTTCACGCCGGAGGGCGGGCGCGTCACGGTGCGCACCCGCCGCGTGGACGGCGGCGCCGTGGCCATCGACGTGGTGGACCGTGGACCGGGGATCGACCAGGAGACCCGCGCCCATCTCTTCAAGCCCTTCTTCACCACGCGCGCCAGCGGCACGGGGCTGGGACTGCCCATCACCCGCGGCATCGTGGAACGGCACGGAGGGCGCATCGAGGTCCGGAGCCGCCCGGGTGAGGGGGCCACCTTCTCCATCGTGCTTCCCGCGGCGGAGGATGACCGATGACTACAGGGCTTCGCGTGGCCGTCTGCGACGACGAGATGCTCATCCGCGTCTGGCTGGAGGAGCATCTCAAGGACCACGGCTACACGGTGCGCAGCTTCGAGCGGGGCGGCGACCTCATGGCCTTCCTGGAGGCCGAGGGTGCGGACCTGGTGCTCCTGGACCTCCGGCTCCCTGACGGGTCGGGGATCGACCTCCTCCCCCTCATACGGGCCCTGGACGACGCGCCCCCCGTCATCATGATCACGGCCCACGGTGAGGTGGAGACCGCCGTCCGCGCCGTGCGCGAGGGCGCGCACCACTTCCTGGAGAAGCCCGTATCGCTCCCCGAGCTGTTCCTCCTCATGGAGCAGGCGGTGGAGAAGCACCGGCTCGTCTCGGAGGTGAACCGCTACCGCGAAGGCCACCGGTGGCAGTTCCAGGACATCGTCCTGGTGGGCCGGTCCCGCGCCGTCCGTCAGATCGCCGAGGTCATCACCCGCATCGCCGTGCGGGGGGCGCCCTCCACCGTGCTCATCCAGGGCGAGAGCGGGACGGGGAAGGACGTGGTGGCCCGCGCCATCCACGCCCGCGGGCCCCGCTGCGGGGGCCCCTTCATCGCCGTCAATTGCACCGCCCTTCCGGAGAACCTGGTGGAGAGCGAGCTCTTCGGGCACCAGGCCGGCGCCTTCACCGACGCGCGGCGGGAGAAGCGCGGTCTCTTCGAGCTGGCCCACGGCGGCACGCTCTTCCTGGACGAGGTGGGGGACATGCCCCGCCCCGCCCAGTCCAAGCTGCTGCAGGTCCTGGAGACCCATACGATCCGGCGTGTGGGCGGCACCCGGGACATCGGTGTCGACGTCCACGTGCTGGCCGCAACGCACCGGGATCTGCAGGCGGCGGTGCGGGACGGTGAGTTCCGTGAGGACCTCTACTATCGCCTGAACGTCGTTCCGGTGGTGGTGCCTCCGCTACGGGACCGGCCGGAGGACGTGGCGCCGCTGGCCCTCCACTTCCTGGAGCAACTCACCCGGGAGATGCGGCTTCCGGAGCGGCGCATCGCGCCCGCCGCGCTGGAGGCGCTGGAGGCGGACCCGTGGCCGGGAAACGTGCGCCAGCTCCGCAACGTCCTGGAGCGGATCTCGGCGGGGAGAGCTTGCGGCTCGATGACGGTC
>WGEM01000099.1 GCA_015492755.1 Gemmatimonadota bacterium
GCGCTGGGTGCACACCACCGCGGGGCGGGTGCTCTTCAACTCCATCATTCCCGATGAGCTGGGGTTCCTGAACCGGACGTTCGGGAAGAAGGAGCTGGGCGACCTGGTGTTCGAGTGCTTCGAGGTGACGGGACTCAAGCGCACCACCGAGTTCCTGGACGACCTCAAGGAGTTCGGGTTCCGCTACGCCACCACCGGAGGGATCAGCGTCGGGATCGACGACCTGGAGGTGCCGAAGGAGAAGGCGGAGATCCTCAAGGACGCCGACGCGCAGGTGGCGCGCTTCCAGAAGGCGTACGCCAGCGGATTCATCTCCAACGGTGAGCGCTACAACAAGGTCATCGACACCTGGACGCACGCCAACAATGACGTGGCGGACGCCATGGTGCGGCACCTGGAGCGCTCGAAGAACGGGTTCAATCCCGTCTACATGATGATGACCTCCGGCGCCCGCGGAAACCGCGACCAGATGCGCCAGCTCGCCGGCATGCGCGGCCTCATGGCCAAGCCTCAGAAGAAGCTCACCGGGGGCATCGGCGAGATCATCGAGAGCCCCATCAAATCCAACTTCCGTGAGGGGCTCACGGTGGTGGAGTACTTCATCTCCACGCACGGCGCCCGGAAGGGGCTGGCCGACACCGCGCTCAAGACCGCCGACGCCGGATACCTCACGCGGCGTCTGGTGGACGTGGCGCAGGACGTCACCATCTCCGAGGAGGACTGCGGCACGATCCTGGGTCTGGAGATGACCGCCCTGAAGGAGGGCGAAGACATCATCGAGCCGCTGGCGGACCGCATCGTGGGGAATGTGGCGCTGGAAGACGTTTACGATCCCATCGATGGCGAGCTCCTGGTGAAGGCCGGTGAGCTCATCGACGAGGCGGCGGCCGAGGCCATCGAGGAGGCGGGTCTCCAGATGGTGAAGATCCGCTCGGTGCTCACCTGTGAGACGAAGCGCGGGATCTGCCGGCAGTGTTACGGGCGCAACCTGGCCACCATGCAGATGGTGGACATCGGCGAGGCGGTGGGCATTCTGGCGGCTCAGTCCATCGGTGAGCCGGGCACGCAGCTCACGCTGCGTACCTTCCACATCGGTGGTACGGCGGCACGCATCGCGCAGCAGACGCAGCGGAAGTCCAAGATCGACGGCGTCGTTGGCCTCGAGCGCGTCACCACCGTGGAGACGCCGGAAGGCCAGCGGATCGTCACGTCGCGGGAGGGCCAGATCCTCCTGAAGACGGAGGACGGCGCGGTGCGCAGCCGGCTGGCGGTGCCGTACGGCGCCACACTGGCGGTGGAGGAAGGCCAGAAGATCGAGGCCGGGGACCTCCTCTTCAGCTGGGATCCGTACTCCGAGCCCATCGTGGCGGACGTGGGCGGCGTGGTTCAGTTCGTGGACATCGTCGAGGAACAGACGATGCGCGAAGAGCTGGACGAGTCCACCGGTCGTCGCCAGATGACCGTCATCGAAGACCGCGAGAAGAAGCTTCACCCCACCATCCAGATCAGGAAGAACACGAAGAAGCGCGAGAAGCTGCGTGAGTTCATCGTGCCGGTGGGGGCCCAGCTCACCGTCCGGGACGGCGATGAGGTGAAGCCCGGCGACACCATCGCCAAGATCAGCCGCGAGGTCTACAAGACCCGCGACATCACCGGTGGTCTCCCGCGGGTGGCGGAGCTCTTTGAGGCCCGTCGCCCGAAGGATCCGGCGGTCATCACAGAGATCGACGGCGTGGTGTCGTTCGGCGGCATCAAGCGTGGGAAGCGCGAGGTCATCGTGACGCCCGACACCGGCGATCCCAGGACCTACGCCGTCCCGGTGGGTAAGCACATGCGGGTGCACGAGGGTGACAGGGTTCGCGCGGGAGACCGCCTCTCCGAGGGCCCCATCAACCCGCACGACATCCTGGCCATCAAGGGCGCCCGCGCCGTCCAGGAGTATCTCCTGAACGAGATCCAGGAGGTGTACCGACTCCAGGGCGTGAAGATCAACGACAAGCACATCGGTGTCATCGTGCGCCAGATGCTCCAGAAGGTCCGGGT
Organism: Gemmatimonadota bacterium; assembly: GCA_015492755.1. Taxonomy (GTDB): domain Bacteria; phylum Gemmatimonadota; class Gemmatimonadetes; order Longimicrobiales; family Gaopeijiaceae; genus S146-37. The sequence goes on from WGEM01000099.1 coordinate 2,044, forward strand.
CACCGACGCCGGCGACACCGAGCTCCTGGAGGGCGAGAACGTCGACCGGACGGAGTTCCGGGAGGTGAACCAGCGCGCCATTGCGGAGGGGAAGAAGCCCGCGCGGGCCGAACCGCTCCTGCTGGGGATCACCAAGGCGAGCCTCACGACGGAGTCGTTCATCTCCGCCGCCTCGTTCCAGGAGACCACGCGCGTCCTCACCGACGCCGCGGTCCGTGGTGCCAGGGACGATCTCAAGGGTCTCAAGGAGAACATCATCATCGGCCACCTGATCCCCGCCGGCACCGGAATCCACCGGTACCAGGAGATCGAGTTCATGGTGGAGCAGTCGTTCTACGACGAAGAGATCGTGCCGCTCACCCAGCCGGGTGAGGAGCTGGTGGGCCTGGGCTTCACGGAGGATTCGGAGTAGCCCGGCCCGCCGACGACATCGCGGGAGAGCCGTGCCTGGAGGGGGTGTCCGAGAGGGCACCCCCTCCGCCGTTTTCACAGGCCTGAGCCGTTGACACTCCGGAGCTCCGTTTCTACCTTACCATGCTCTTGTCGGAACGGGGTCTCACGCGGACGGTGAGGCGCCGGACGGCGCGCCCAGGTGGCGCGTTTTTTCACGGTTAGAGGGTCCATGCCGACGATCAACCAGCTCGTACGGAAAGGTCGCAAGGAGATCCGCAAGAAGAACAAGGCTCCGGCCTTGCAGCGGAATCCCCAGAAGCGGGGTGTGTGCACGCGCGTCTACACCACGACGCCGAAGAAGCCCAACTCGGCCCTTCGGAAGGTGGCTCGTGTGCGACTCACCAACGGCTTCGAAGTGACCGCCTACATCGGGGGTGAGGGACACAACCTCCAGGAGCACTCCATCGTGCTCATCCGCGGCGGTCGTGTGAAGGACCTTCCGGGCGTGCGCTACCACGTCATCCGGGGCACGCTGGACGCCTCGGGGGTGGAGGGTCGCCGGCAGGGTCGCTCCAAGTACGGGGCCAAGCGGCCCAAGTAAGCCGAGCAGGGGATAGAGAGAATCCATGAGCCGTCGTTCCCGCGCCGAGAAGAGGCCGACTCCTCCCGACCCGCGCTTCGGATCGCCCGTCGTCACCAAGTTCATCAACAGCCTGATGGTGGACGGGAAGAAGTCGCTGGCGGAGAAGATCTTCTACGAGGCCATCGACATCCTCGAGAAGCGTTCGGGCCAGCCCGGACTGCAGGTCTTCGAGCAGGCGCTGAACAACGCCAAGCCGGCGCTGGAGGTGAAGAGCCGCCGCGTCGGTGGCGCCACCTACCAGGTTCCGGTGGAGGTGCGGCCGGAGCGGAGGCAGGCGCTGGCGATCCGCTGGCTCATCGGGTTCGCTCGGCAGCGTTCCGAGAAGAGCATGGCGGAGCGACTGGCCGCGGAACTGCTCGCCGCCAGCCGCGGTGAGGGCAGCACCATCAAGAAGAAGGATGACACCCACCGGATGGCCGAGGCCAACAAGGCGTTCGCCCACTACCGGTGGTAACACGCAGGAGGTAGGACCCCGCCGGTACGGTCGGCGGAAGGACAAAAAACGAGGGACGCGATGGCCCCGTTCTCCGGGAACCGGGCCCTCTCCGATCGAAGGAGCGCGGACGACTGTGTGCCCCACGGGCTGCAGCGGCATGAGCCGCGCTCCTTTTTTCACGCGGGGAACCGCGTGAACACAGAGCGACGACACACGAGAAGGAACACGATAGATGCCTAGACAGACGCCACTGCCGCAGCTTCGCAACATCGGCATCATGGCGCATATCGACGCCGGAAAGACCACCACCACCGAGCGCATCCTGTTCTATACCGGGCGGGTGCATCGGATGGGTGAGGTGCACGAAGGCGCCGCCACGATGGACTGGATGGAGCAGGAGCAGGAGCGCGGCATCACCATCACGTCGGCGGCCACCACCTGCCACTGGAACCGGTTCGGCGTCGACTATCGCATCAACATCATCGACACCCCCGGTCACGTGGACTTCACCGCCGAGGTGGAGCGAAGCCTGCGGGTGCTGGACGGCGCCGTGGCGGTGTTCTGCGCGGTGGGCGGCGTGGAGCCGCAGTCCGAAACGGTGTGGCGGCAGGCGGACCGGTACAACGTTCCGCGCATCGCCTTCGTGAACAAGATGGACCGCGTGGGCGCCGACTTCATGAATGTGGTGTCCATGATGCGGGAGCGCCTGGGGGCCAACGCCCACCCGGTGCATTACCCGCTGGGCGAGGGCGAGCTCTTCACGGGCATGGTGGACATCGTCGAGCGCAAGGCCATCATCTATGAGGATGAGCTGGGCTCGAAGTACACGCTGGGCGAGGTGCCCGACGCGCTGAAGGACAAGGTGGAGGAGCTCCGGCACAACCTGCTGGAAGCCGCCATCGAGCATGACGACGAGCTCATCGAGAAGTACCTCTCCGGCGAGGAGCTCACCGAGGACGAGTTCCGCCACGCCATCCGAGCCGCCACCATCAAGGGCGTGCTCTTCCCCGTGTTCTGCGGCTCGGCCTTCAAGAACAAGGGTGTACAGCGCCTCCTGGACGGCGTCATCGACTACCTGCCGTCTCCGGTGGACATTCCGCCCATCAAGGGGCACCTGCCGCACCACGACGAGACCTTCGAGGTCCGCGAGGCCAGCGACGACGCGCCCTTCTCGGCGTTGGCGTTCAAGATCATGGCCGACCCGTACGTGGGTAAGCTCACCTTCTTCCGCGTCTATTCGGGCTCGCTGAAGTCGGGGAGCTACGTCTATAACGCCTCCAAGGACAAGAAGGAGCGGGTGGGCCGCATCCTCCAGATGCACGCCAACAAGCGGGAGGAGCGCGACGAGGTGTTCGCCGGCGACATCGCCGCCGCCATCGGGCTCAAGGACACCCGCACGGGCGACACGCTCTGCGACCCGGAGCACCCCATCATCCTGGAGGCCATGCACTTCCCGGAGCCCGTCATCGCGGTGGCCATCGAGCCCAAGACGAAGGCGGACCAGGACAAGCTCTCCACCGGCCTGACGAAGCTGGCCGAAGAGGATCCCACCTTCCGGGTGCACACCGACCCCGAGACGGGCCAGACCATCATCTCCGGGATGGGCGAGCTGCACCTGGAGATCATCGTGGACCGTCTGAAGCGCGAGTTCGGGGTGGAGGCCAACATCGGCCGTCCGCAGGTGGCGTACCGCGAGACCATCCGGCAGCGGGTGGAGGGCGTCGAGGGCAAGTTCGTTCGCCAGACGGGTGGCCGCGGGCAGTACGGGCACGTGGTCATCAACGTGGAGCCCGCTCCCGGACAGGGCTTCGTCTTCGAAGACAAGATCGTGGGTGGCGTCATCCCGAGGGAGTACATCAGCTCCGTGGAGGCGGGCATCCGCGAGGCGCTGGAGTCCGGCGTGCTGGCGGGGTACCCCGTCATCGACGTGAAGGTGGAGCTGGTGGACGGCTCCTACCACGAGGTGGACTCCAGCGAGATGGCCTTCAAGATCGCCGGGTCCATGGCCATCAAGGAGGCCATCAAGCGGGCCAAGCCGGTGCTCCTGGAGCCCATCATGGACGTGGAGGTGGTGACGCCTTCCGAGTACATGGGTGACATCATCGGCGACCTGTCGTCCCGCCGCGGCAAGGTGGGCGGGATGACGGAGCGGGCCGGCGCCCGGGTCATCGGCGCGTCGGTGCCGCTGGGTGAGATGTTCGGCTACTCCACGGCGCTCCGCTCCATGAGCCAGGGGCGCGCCGTCTACACCATGCAGTTCGCGCATTACGAAGAGGTTCCCAAGCAGAAGGCGGACGAGATCATGTCCGCCAACGGCGGGGCCGACTGAGCGAGATTCTGAGTCAACAACACCACCGAGCGCAGAGAGAGAACGATGGCGAAGCAGAAGTTCGAGCGGACGAAGCCGCACGTGAACGTGGGAACGATCGGGCACGTGGACCACGGGAAGACGACGCTGACGGCGGCGATCACGGAGGTCCAGGCGAAGAAGGGGCTTGGGGAGTACGTGCCGTTCGATCAGATCGACAAGGCTCCGGAGGAGCGGGAGCGAGGGATCACGATTGCGAC
>WGEM01000100.1 GCA_015492755.1 Gemmatimonadota bacterium
CGTTGGGGAGACGCGTGGGGCCAGGATGAGGAGGCGCAGCGCGGCTTCGTCGAGACCATCTACCGGAGTCTCGGAGGCCGCTGAGGCCCGGGCCGTGGCGTCTCCGCGCCGGGACCGTCGCGCGCACGGCGGAGCGCGCGGGACGGCGCGCCGCTCATCCCATTCTTGCGCAGGCACTTAGGAGTGTGTAACGATCCATTACCCCTCCGGCTGCGCGGAGAGGCGCAGTCGGGTGCGCCGGTTCAAGTTCTCCGCCCGGGCGTCCGTAACTCTACGGAGCCGGGCATTGAGTCAGGCACCGATTTGCACGATATTTCACAAGCGACCCTCCCGTAACCCGAACCTGCCGGATCCGGGTCCGCCGGGCCGGCCATCGGAGTCGCATCATGAGGACCCTGACGTCGAGGATCGCTTTCCTTCCTCTGCTGGTTCTCGCCCTCACCTCCCTATCGGCCTGCGTGGACGAGAAGATCGTCTACCGGGACCGGGAGCTCTTCGAGGATCCCCCTTCCGGAGCGGCGGACTTCATCGGGTACTCCGATCAGGAGGCCAAGCTCACGGTGTGCGGGAACTGCCACGTGGAGAAGCAGGGAGAATGGGCCGGAACCGGTCACGCGGAGGCCTGGGAGGGCCTGCAGGCGAGCGGGGCGGCGCAGACCTTCTGCGAAGGATGCCATACGGTGTCCGAGCTGGGGAACGCCGTCACCGAGGCGGGCGGGTACAACGCCACCCAGGACGCCCGCTACGAGGACGTACAGTGTGAGTCCTGCCACGGACCCGGGCTGGACCACGTGACCAATCCGACACGGGCCACCATCCCCCTGGCCCCCATGACCGTGGGGCTGGAGAACACGGAGGGGTGCGGCGAGTGCCACCAGGGCACCCACCATCCCTTCGTGGAGCAGTGGGAGGAGTCGGGCCACGGCACGCTCATCGGCTTTGCCGCCGGCCGCGACGGGTGCAAGAACTGCCATTCCGGCAACGGAGCGCTGGCTTCCTGGGGGGTGAACACGAACTACAAGGAGGCGGGTGAGACCTTCGAGATCACCTGCGCCGTGTGCCACGACCCCCACGCCCACGACAACGAAGGGCAGCTTCGCTTCCCCATCGGGGGTGTGGCCATCGAGGACAACCTCTGCTCGCAGTGCCACAACCGCCGGGTGGAGCCCGATCCGGGGTCCAGCCATGGCCTCGAGCCCCACGCCCCCGAGACGGCGCTCCTGAGCGGTGACGCCGGCTGGTTCCCGCCGGGGCTCACCATCGAGCGCGGCGACATCATCGCCTCGCACGGGAGCGAGGGGAACGAGGATCTGTGCGCCACCTGCCACGTGGCCTCGTTCACGGTGACCGACAAGGCCACGGGCGACTTCGCCTTCCAGGCCGTGGGCCACGGGTTCAACGCCATCCCCTGCGTGGACGCGGACGGCATTCCCAACAACGAGGACTGCGGCCTCAGCACCACGGAGCGGTCGTACGAGGGTTGCCTCGGGTCGGGGTGCCACTCCTCTCCGGAGGCGGCCTTCTCGGCCCTGCAGTCCGCTACCACCTCGCTGGAGTTCTGGGTGGAGGAGCTCAAGGGCCTCCTGGTGCAGGTGGATCCGAACCTGGCCTCCAGCGGAGGCGAGATCGACGCCACCGACGGGAAGTTCACGCTGGCCGAAGGCGCCTACTTCAACATGGCGATGGCCGAGTTCGGCGGATCGGGGCGTCCGGATCCCAGGCTGGCGTACGCCGGCGCGGCGGTCCACAATCCCTTCCTGACCGAACAGCTCCTCATCGCCAGCATCAAGGTGGTGAAGGAGCAGTACGGGGTTCAGCTCTCGTCGCCCGATCTGGTGCTGGAGCGGCGGATCCTCCCCGACGGCCGGTAGGGCCGCCGGAGCCCCGGAGCAGGACAGGAATCGCGAGATGGGCGGCCGTCGGGCGAGAGCCGGGCGGCCGCCCTCTCCCATCCGTCCATGACCGGACCCGCGTCCGCCCTGGAGCGTCTCACCGCCCGACTGGCCAGCCTGACGCCGCCGGCCCTGGCCGCCATCGGGCTCTTCATCCTCGCCGGCGTGGGGGCCGGGGGATACTACGCGTACCGGACGTACGACTACGTCCAGCACGACAACGAGTTCTGCCTGTCGTGCCACCTCATGGA
>WGEM01000101.1 GCA_015492755.1 Gemmatimonadota bacterium
CTGCAGGTGGTGCTGGGGACCACCGCACTGTCGCAGCCGGCTTTCGGGTTCGCATACATCACGGTGGTCTACGTGGGGATGACGGGGCTTTGGCTCGGTGCGTGGCTCCGGGAGGAGGGGCTGCGCCGGTGGGGCGCCTTCTCGGCGTGGCCGATCCGTGGCGCCGTGCCTGGACTGGGGAGCCGGTGCGGGGGCGAGGTGAGACCTGCCACTCCACCGGACCGCCCGGCCTGTGATGCTCCCGCGCCCGGTGGTTGAGATGCCGCGGAGGGCATCGTGCGGGTTCCAGACGTGCGTTTCCTATGGCGATCGGAAGCCGGGGACGGCGGCAGCCGGCTGGCGCTTCACACGCCGCCGGCGGCCCTTGAGGTGTGTCCTCCGGTGAGAAGGGGAGGCGGAAAGGGGGGTGGCGCTTTGCCGGCCTCGCCGGCAGGCGATATCCCGGTTCAAGACGGAGAGAGATGACATGGCCTATCGACGCAAGCGGGTGCTCGTGACGGGCGGGGCAGGGTTTCTGGGCTCGCACCTCTGCGAGCGGCTCCTGGCGGAGGGGCACGATGTCCTTTGTGTCGACAACTTTTACACGGGGACGAAGGACAATATTGCCCACCTGCTGGGAGACCCGCACTTCGAGCTGATGCGTCACGACATCACCTTTCCCCTCTATGTCGAGGTGGATGAGATCTATAACCTGGCCTGTCCGGCCTCGCCGGTGCATTACCAGCGTGACCCTGTCCAGACGACGAAGACCAGTGTCCACGGCGCCATCAACATGCTCGGCCTGGCCAAGCGCACCGGAGCGAAGATCCTGCAGGCCTCGACCAGCGAAGTTTACGGGGACCCGGCCGTTCATCCCCAGGAGGAGGGCTACTGGGGAAACGTCAATCCGATCGGGGCGCGTTCGTGCTACGACGAAGGGAAGCGCTGCGCGGAGACGCTGTTCTTCGACTACCGCCGGCAGCATGGGCTGCGGATCAAGGTCGCCCGCATCTTCAACACCTACGGGCCGAGGATGCACCCCGACGACGGGCGGGTGGTCTCCAACTTCATCGTGCAGGCCCTCGAGGACGCGCCGCTCACCATCCACGGGGATGGCTCACAGACGCGGTCGTTCTGCTATGTGGACGACATGGTCGAGGCGCTGGTGCGCCTGATGGAGACACCCGACACGTTCACGGGACCTGTGAACCTCGGCAACCCGGACGAGGTCCCCATCAGGGAGCTGGCCCGCGAGATCGTGCGGCTCACGGGGTCCCGCTCGGAGCTCGTGTTCCGCGAGCGCCCGGAGGACGATCCCCATCGCCGCCGGCCGGACATCTCCCTGGCGCGGCGGGTGCTCGGGTGGCAGCCGCAGACGCGCCTCGAGACGGGTCTGAGGGAGACGATCGCATACTTCCGTTCCCTCCTCGGCAACAGTGGCGCTGCCGGCGCGTCTCCTGTCCGGGCTGCCGCGGAGCCGGGGGAAGGAGGGGGGGCGGAGCCCCGGCTGCGGCGCGGCGGTTGAGGCCCGGCGGACGGGGCCGTGGGGGCTTCGGGCATGCTGGCCGGGGCGGAGGCGCTGGCGAGGCGGCTCTACCGCTGGTATGTGTTCCATGCCTCGCCGTCGCGGTTCCAGATCCGGCGCTGTGTCCGTGGCTTTTTCCGCGGGGACAGGGTTTGCCGCAGGGTCCTCGAGGTGGGCGCCGGCGGCGGGCTGATGGCGGGCGTGCTGGCTCGGGTCTGCAGGGCTTCGGTCTGCTGGCGGGCGGAGATCGCCCCGACGGACGCGTCCGACCTCGTCTGCGACTGGATGCGTCTCCCGTTCGGGTCGGGAACGCTCGATGGCATGGCGGCGTTCGAGGTCCTCGAGCACGTTCCGGATCCGGAGGCGGCCCTCCGGGAGACGTGGCGGGTGCTCCGGGAGGGTGGGTACCTGGTGCTTTCGGTCCCGTTCTGCTACGGCCGGCACGATCTGCACGACTATTGGCGCTGGACGCCGGAGGGCCTCTCGCGGCTGCTGGAGCGGCGAGGGTTCGAGGTCCTGGAGGTGTGCAGGCGCGGGGGGACCTTCGGCGCATGCGTGGCGCTCGTAGGCAACTGGGTGCACGCGAGGCTGGGGCCGCCGCCTGCCGGATGGCGGGGGGCGCGTGGCATCGTGAGACCGCTCTGGCTCGCGGGCCTCACGGTGCTCACGCTGCCGCTGCTGGCGGCCGCCTGGCTGGCCCTCGTGTTGGACGCGCTCGTGGACCGCGGCTCCGCCAACCCGGCAGGTCTCGTCTGCCTCGCCCGGAAAAAGGTAGGAGGATGAGGGTGCTCGTGGTGCACAACCGCTACCGCGAGGCGGGCGGCGAGGACACGGTCTACTCGGCGGAGACGGCGCTCCTGGGGCGCATGGGGGTGGAGGTGGTGGAGCTCGTCGAGGACAACGCCCGGCTCGAGGGGATCCACCCGCTCCGGGCGGCGGTGGAGGCGGTCTGGTCCCGGAGGGCGTACCGGAGGGTCGTGGAGCTCGTCCGGGCAGCTCGGCCGGACGTGGCCCACTTCCACAACACCTTCGTCCGGATCTCGCCCGCTGCCTACTGGGCTTGCCAGGAAGCGGGAGTGCCCGTGGTGCAGACGCTGCACAACTACCGGCTCGTCTGCCCCGGGGCGCTGCTCCTGCGACGGGGACGGGTGTGCGAGGCCTGCCTGGGCCGGGCCGTGCCCTGGCCGGGGGTGGTGCACGGCTGCTGGCGGGGCTCGCA
>WGEM01000102.1 GCA_015492755.1 Gemmatimonadota bacterium
ACGATGACGCGCATCCGGCGGACGTCCTCGGGCGCATGGCGCGCGACGATCCCCATCACGGCACCGAGGGCGTGCCACGGGTTCCGCAGGAAGACCCGATTCTCGTACGCCACCACCAGCGTTTCGCCGCCGCCGGCGTCGGCCGCGGTATACACGCGCACGTTCTCCAACCCCTCGGCCGCCAGTTTCTCCTCGATCTCCGGGAGGCTCGCAGGCGAACGAACCAGGCGATCGGAGTCCGGGTCGACCGTCGCCCGCGCTCCCGCGCGAGGGGCGCGGCGCTCCACTGAGGGTGGCGGCCCCATCGCGAGGCGAAGGCCCACGCCTGTGCTCCACCCCAGGCCCTCCCGGTGCACGACATCGAGGCGGGGCTGCATCCGAAAGCGGGCCGCGAGGTCGGGGAAGGGGAGGAGGCGAGCGCCTGCATTCCACCGCTGTCCGTCGTATTCCCCGTGCACGCTCCCCCAGTCGCCCAGGTCCAGTTCCGCTCCGCCGAAGAGACCGCCGAAGTAGTTCCGCGGGCCGCCGGCGTACCCCGTCGTGAGGCGAAGCACCGAGAGGGACCGGCTCGCCGTGACATAGTACGTCGTGTAGTGGGGCGCACCTCCGGTGTCCGGGTCGTCCACGCCCACCGCCACCGCCGGGCGGAGGCCGGCCTCCCCCCAGAGCACGAGGTGCGCCGCCACGGAAAGATCGTGCTCCTGAATCACGTTCGCGTGGTCCCACTGCACGGATCCCCGGGCGGTGAGGGTGAGGCCCGGGAGGAAGCCGATGGAGACCAGGACGTTGCGCGCACGGCTTCTCGGCCCCACCACGGTATAGATGAGGTTGTCGGTGGTGACGTCCACGACACCCTGTGGTACGCTACCCGCCACCGGGATGTGAACCAGACCCGGTCGCCCCACGATGGCCGACGGATTCTCTGACAGAAAGGAGCGGCCGGTATCAGCCCCGGTTGCTCGGGCAGTGGAGTCGGCGGCCTGCTGGGCGGCGAAGACCGTGCCCGAAGGAAACATCATCCATGCTGCGGTGAGGACGATCAGGCTGGATCGCATAGGGGTCGGGAAGCGCGAGGAACGGCTTGAGGCATATCCTCAGATACGTCCTGAGGACCGTCGCGGAAAGGCGCGCAGACCGCGTGGCGCAACAGACTACGTGCGCGCGTGCGTCAAGATACGCGGCCCGAGCAGGGCCCCGCCACCGCCCCTCCGACCTTCTTTCGGCCTCGTCAGGGCGTAAAGAGCGCCCCCCGGCTCCCCAGCGGCACCACCTGCAGCTCCGTCTCGTAGAGCAGGTAGAGCGTGTCACCCCGGATGGCCATGTCCCTGAGGCCGGAGCGCGGATAGCGCCGGGAGCGGATGGCCGCCCAGCCCTGCGCGGGATCGTAGAGCAGCGCCAGTGGGCCGGCGCCGGTCTTCAGAAGGAGCCTGCCGCGGGCGTCGGTGTCCCACGCGTCCGCCAGGAGTGCGAAGAGGTTCCCGCCGCCGGGCAGCGCCGCCAGCATCCGGTCCCGCTCTTTCGCGATCTCGTCGGCGACGCTCTCTGGGCGAGGAAGGCGGGCCGCGCTCACCGTACCGTCCGCGTGCAGTCGGAGGTGCCACACGGTGAGATCGCGCTGGTCCAGGAGATACGCCCGGTCGGTACCCGCAGGGATGAGCGAGAAGGTGAGGGCGCGCGTGCCGATGGACTCCTGGCTCAGGAACCGGCCCAGGTCCTCGGGCGGCGTGAGTGTCTCCACGGTGCCGTCGGGGTGGAGGAGCCCGATGGGTGGGCCCTCCTCGGATCGCAGCACCAGTGCCCGGCCGCCGCCCACGGGCGCGAAGGTGGCCCATGAGAACAGGCCGCGGAGATGCGACACGCGGATGCCCTCGGCCTCCAGTACCATGAGGCCGCTCTTCCCGATGTCGCTCAGCCAGAGTGAGCCGTCCGGTCCGGCTTCAATCCGCATGATGCGCTCGAACTCGCCGGGGCCCTCCCCCGCTCCGCCCCGGGCCTGCAGGCGACGCCCTTCGTGGTCATAACGGAGGAGGGCGGGCGCGAGGGCGTCCGCCACGACGATCTCCCCATCCTGAATGGCGAACCCCACCGCGTCCTGCAGCACAGTGCCGTCGGTGGGCATGATTCGGGCTGGCGGCTCCTCCAGCGGAAGATCCGGGACGGAGGGCGCGGAGCCGCCGCACCCTGCGGATGCGGCGGCCACGAACACCAGCACGCGGAAGGCGTCACGGAGACAGGCGATGGCGGATGGTATCACGGGCGTGTGGGTGTGCATGCGTGTGCCCTCAGTCGAGCGCACAGGAAAACTGCTGGTCGAACACCGAAAACTGCTGGCCTGAATCGCCCGACAGCGCGTAAATGCAGAAGAAGAGTGTGCAGCTTCCGATCTTCATGCTCACGCCCTCGAAGGAGACGATGATAGGGATTTCGACGAGAGTCTGCTGCCCCACCAGAACTCCGTTGCAGGCATAGGTCTGGTCGCAGCTGAGGAAAGGCGCACAGGCGAAGAGGGGAGTGGCGTACGCAAATGTGGCCCCCGCCAACATGAGCGCGCAGAGGAACCTCCTCATGGGGACCTCCAGGGTTGGGGTGTCTGTCCCGCCCCGCTCTCCTC
>WGEM01000103.1 GCA_015492755.1 Gemmatimonadota bacterium
ACCAACTCGAGTCCGCCGCTCACCGCCCCTACGGTGCGACCTGAATCGTCGAGAACAGGGGAGGCGAGAATAACGACGGGAGCAAGTGTGATCCGGCCCACCAGGGGCTCGGAAATGGTGAAGGCGCCGGTGGCCATGAGCTCCCTGAACCACTCCCGGTCGGCGGCCGTCGGTGGGGGTCCCGGGGGAATCGGGCGGGCAGAGCAGACGACGCGGCCCCCGCGGTCGATGACCGTGACCCCGGAGAAGGTGGGGAAGAGGTCCAGACTTGCCCGCACGACGGGCCCGCACCGCTGCGCATCGAAAAGTACTTCCGGACCCGCCGCCGCTACCCCCGCCGTGAGGTCTCTGGCCGCGGACATGGTGGCGCTCACCGCCGCCGCCACCTGTTCCGCGGCGGCCCGAGCCTCCGCAATGGCCGCAGCGCGCGCATCGTCGTAGGCGCGGAACGCTTGAAACACCTGGAGCGCCGCCGCCGGGAGCGCGAAGGACGCACCCACCGCCAGCGCACGGGCCCGGAGGCTCCAGGTGCGGCGCCTGGGAGAGGGGCTGGGCATCATGTCGGGTGTTGACTCCGCACCGTGGGACGCGGCAGCGCTCGTTGTGGCGAGGTGCGAACGTCGACGGTTCAGGCTTCCCGCGCAAGACGCCCCGCCCCCGCCCCGGACACGCCGGGACGGGGGCGGACGTGCTGCGGCGGCGCCGTGGCACGCCCTACGCGGCCCGCTCTCTTACTCGGACAGGCTCCTACCGCTTCAGCGTCACCACCTCCTGGAGCATCTCGTCGGACGTGGTGATGACCCGCGCGTTGGACTGGAAGCCCCGCTGCGCGGTGATCATGCTGGTGAACTCCTGCGCCAGGTCCACGTTGGACATCTCCAGCGCACCCGACGTGATCACCGACTGGCTTCCCTCACCGGCGAAGCCCACCACCGGGGAGCCCGAGTTGGCGGAGACCTGGTACATGTTGTCCCCGTCACGGATGAGACCCGCGGGGTTGTTGAAGTCCGCCAGCGCGATCTGCGCCAGCGTCAGCGTCACCCCGTTGGTGAAGGCGCCGGTGATGGTGCCCGTCTGGTCGATGGAGAAGCGCTCCAGGTCGCCCATGGTGTAGCCGTCCTGGTCCTTCAGCACCGCGGTGGACGGGGCCGCGAACTGCGACAGCCCGTTGATGGTACCGGCCGTGCCAAAGTCGATGGCAATGCTCACGTCCTGGGCGCCCGACGCCGGCGTGAACACGAAGGGCGTCGACGGCACCGGCGTGGTGAGGCGGCCCTGGTTGTCGAAGGTGAGCGTGCCGGTGTCGCCCGACACCACCGTTCCCGACGCCACCGTCACCGCGTAGTCCCAGGTGGTGCCCGACGCCTTCGTGAAGGTGATGGTCACCTCCTCGCGGGCGCCCATGGCGTCGAAGACGGTGATGGTGGTCTCACGGACGTCGCCCACCGCCGCCTCCGCATCCAGGTTCCCGGCCAGCGAAACGTTCTCCGTGGCCTTGGCGGCGGACTTCTGCCCGAAGGGGAGTTCGATGTCCTGGATGGTGTCGGTGAGCACCCCGTCCACCGCCAGCTTGCCCTGCACCACGTAGCCGTTGGTGGACGCCACCAGCCGGCCGTTGGCGTCGAGCTGGAAGTTGCCGGAGCGGGTGAAGTAGTTGCTCGTCCCGTCGGAGACCACGAAGAACGAGTCGCCCTGGATGGCCAGGTCGGTGGTGACACCGGTGGTCTCGATGTTGCCCTGCGTGAAGAGCAAATCGATGGAGCCGATGTTCATCCCCAGACCCACCTGGATGGGATTCACGCCTCCCGAGACGTTGCCCGAGTCACCCGGCGGCCGGCTGGCCCCCTGCAGAAGCTGGGCGAAGGCCTCCTCGAAGGTGACCCGACTGGACTTGTATCCCACCGTGTTCACGTTGGCGATGTTGTTGCCGATGACGTCCATCCGGATCTGGTGGTTCCGGAGTCCGGAGACCCCGGAAAAGAGGGACCGCATCATGGTTTGGCTCTCTCCTTCTTGTGTTGAGATCAGTTCTGCTGCGCGATGATTTCGACGACATTCGCCAGCGGGATCTCGAGGCCCCCGGCGGTGAGCACCGGACCCTGGGAGCCGTAACGGAGTCCGTCGATGCGGACCCGCGTGAAGGTCTGGACCTGCACGGGCGATCCCTCGGCGTCCGTGACGGTCAGCTCGTACCGGTACCGGCCGGGCGTGAGCCCGTTCGCCAGTGTGCCGAGCTCGATCTCCTGGCGGCCACCCCCGACAGGCCCCACCGAGAGAGATCCGACCTCCGTTCCGTCGGCGTCGTAGAGCGTAAGCACGGCGTCACCGCCGGCTCCGTCCACGCCCACCGTAACCTTTTCCGTCCCGCTCCCCGTGACGTCGACGGTATCGCCGACGGTGAGGACGGTTTTGCCGAGCACGCTCACCGCGGCGCTGTTGTTGAGCGCCTGCGTCATGGCGGTGTTGGACTCACTCTGCCTGGTGAGCGTCTCGTTGATGTTGATGAGCTGTTCCACCGAGGAGAACTGGGCGAGCTGCGCCGCCATCTCCTCGGGATTACTGGGATTCAACGGGTCCTGGTTGCGAAGCTGAGCCACCAGGAGCTTCAGGAACTCTTCCTTGCCCAGCACCGCGTTGCCCGCGGCCTGGCTCAGCGGTGCCTCCGCCGACGCGGCCCGTACCGTCGTTCCGTCGATGTTCATGTCTGTCGCTCCTTCCGATCCTGGCGGCTTCGCTCGTGCGCGTTCCGCCGATCCCATGCGTCGGTCCACCCATGGCCGTGGCGCTCCCCGCCGTCACGAGCCTCCGCCCAGGGTCCCCGTCCCGCCACGAGGGCCCGGAGCGCCTCGGCTCCGGCCTCGTGCCTGCCACCGGCCAGTGCCTCCATCGCCCGCTCCAGGAAGCGCTCATGTGCGCGCGGAAGCGTGGCGTCGGTGGCGCCTCCTCCCCGTGACCGGAGCTCACCGAGGTCCAGGCCGTGCAGCTCCAGGGCGCTCCGGAGTTCACGCACCCGTGCCCTCACCTGCCGGAGGCCGGCGGATCCGTTCAGTGTGACATCGGCGCCCACGATTCCACGCTGCAGTCCCACGCGGAGCTCCGAGACCGGCCCCTCGTCGAAGCGCATCGCCACGCGCGTGGCGGGACCACCGGCCGCCGCCGTCTGCGCATCCAACACGCGCTCCATCGCGGCCACCGGGGCGGCGGCGTGGACACGGGCGGTGGGCACGGGCGCGCCGGCCTCCCGGCTCACGCTCCACGCTGGTGAGGGCGCGAGGTCGACGATACCCTCGCGCGGGTCCGCGTGATGGACACGTGGGCGGCGCGGGCTGGGAGGGGTGGCCGCAGCCGCCGGTGCGTTGCCTTCCGGCGGCGTTCCGGGGATGTCGGGCGCTCCGTACGGGGGAGGCGCCGCGGGACGGGCCACCGGCGCCGGAGACGCCACCCGGGCGGGTGCGGCCACGCGCGCCGGCGAGGGTGGACGCGCCTCTCCGCCGGAGGGGGTGGGTGGCGCGTGCGCGTCCACCCGCTCGCCCGGGGGAACGTTTCTCTGCCCCGTGCCCGCGCGAGCCTCCACACCGGCACGCTCCCAGGCGGGGGCCAGCTCCAGGTGGCCGGGATCCTTCATCCCCAGCGTGCGGAGGCCCTCCTCGCGCGCGATCCGCTGGAGGCGGGCATAGGCGCGCATGTCGGTATAGCTCCCGTCGATGCGGACGTCCACCGCCCGGCCCTCCGTGTGGGCGGACTCCCGGGTCCACGTTACCACGGGCCCCGGTCGGGTGCGCCCCTGGGCGTAGAGGAACTGCTGCCGCTCGGGCGTGCGGTAGCCCTCCACGATCTCCACCTCATGCCCGAACTCCGCCTGCATCCGCTGGATGACCCGCTCCGCCCGCCGGAGGAGTTCGGGGTCTACATCCCGCGGGTCAGGCGGAAGCGGCCGGGTAGGATCGGCGCGCAGCGCGAGGTGTGGGGCGGCACCGCGCGCCGCCTCCCACGGCGCGTCCGCGACAGGCACTTCGTCGTTCACCCGGTGCTCGGGCCCGGTGGGCATGGCTCCGCCGTCTGCCGCCATGCGCAGCGGTTCGGACACGTCGTGTGCGGTGGCCACCACCGTGGTGTCGGGAGCGGCGACGGCCCCATCCACCGGCGTCGCCATTTCTCTTCCGGGGTCCGCCGGTCTCTGGCCCTCCAGCCGCGCCTCACCGGGTCCCGGCGGCAGCACCGCCACACCGGGTGTCGGGGGAGGATCCGCGACCAGCGCCTCGACCCCGTGGCCCCCCTGCCCGCTCCTGTCCTCGAACC
>WGEM01000104.1 GCA_015492755.1 Gemmatimonadota bacterium
GGACTTGCATGCCGTGGTGCAAGCGTGACACCCGATGCAGCGGGTATGGTCAATGACTTTGGCCCACCGCCGGGTGTCTTCACCCGGCGTGATCGTCGGCATCGTCTCCACCGTCACGGCCGGAGACCTCCTCGCTGGGGGATCGTGGACTCAGACGAAGATGGGTACGTCGGCGTCGGCGGCGTACTCGATGAAGTGCGCAGCCCCGCAGACCGGCTCGACCCCGTCGATGAAGTCCTTCGGGTCGTATCCGAACACCTCGATGGTCATCCCGCACGGGAGGAACTTCACGCCCAGATCCAGACACATCTCGATGAGGTCTTCGATGGAGGCCACCCCGTGCGCCTTGAACATACGTTTCATCACCGTGGTCCCCATCCTGGTCATCCCGGGAATGGCTCCCACGATGTTGGGCACGGGCATGGGCATGGCCGGGTTGCCCAGGGGCGCCACCGACAGCTTCTTCATCTTCTTCTTGTGGATGATGTTGAGGCCGTAGAAGGTGAAGAAGATGCCGACCTCCCATCCCAACGCGGCGGCGGTGGACGCCATGATCAGGGGCGGATATGCCCAATCCAGCGTTCCCTTCGTCGCCACGATGACCATCTTCTTCGGCTTGTCGGCGGCCTCGGCCTCCTTCTGAGCCAGGTACTCATCCACCGCTTTGCGGACCATCGCCTCCATGTCCACCGGGACGGCGCCCGCGCCATGCTGAACCGAACTCTCCATGGGTGCTCCTCCTTCGTGCCCTCGAGGGAAACGTCTTATCCGGCCTTACCGGACGGCTGAAACAGATTCATGACGGCCTCGGTCCAATCCTCGGGCGTTACCCCCGGGGATTGGGGCCGGAGTTGTTCGTAGAGTACCTGCACCCTCTGCTGCACCACGTCCCGGTCCGCGGGGGCTCCGCGGAGCGCATCCTCGAGAGCCGGCAGAACTGAGGAGGGCTGGAGATTGAAATCTCCGGTCATGGCCACGTCCCGGATCTGGTCGTCCAGCAGCTGCGCCACAACGCGGATGATCCCTCCCGGCGCCTTGTAGACCGACTCCATGACCGTGACGTCTTCGTGGATCTTGACGCCGCGGCGCCGCAATCCACCCACGGCGTGAAGCCACTCGTCCGAAGAGAACCGGGCGTCCAGCTCCCGCGCCATGGCTTCCTCTTCCGGGGTGAGGGGCCCGGGCTCCACGGGGCGCGCCAGCGCGTCGGAGCAGGCCTCCACGTAGGTGGCCACCACCTGATCCCGGGGGGGCGCTTCCCCCAACTCCCGGCGCATGGTGGTCATGTACTCTTGCAGGCTCTGGTAGACCTTGTCCCGGAACTTCTCCGACGGGACACGCAGGACCCGGGCCATGGTCTCCATGTCGAAATCGAACATGAGGCTGCCCACCACCACGTCGGCCTCGCCGATGAGGGCGGCGCCCGTGCCGCCGATCTTGCGCCCCCGCACATGGACATCGTTGATGGGGCGCAGCTCCGCCTCGATGCCGAAGGCGCGGTAGGTGTCCACCAGAGGCTTCACGTAGAGCGCGAAGCGGTTTTCCAGCGTCGCTGGCAGGCGACCCTGTTGAAAGATCCACTGGCAGAAGAGCTGATCTCCGTCCAGGTACACCGCGCCGCCTCCAACCTCCCGGCGCAGGACGGGCAGCCCCAGCTCCCGGCACCGCTCCAGGTCAACCTCCCGCTCCGCATCCTGATGGAAGCCGATGGAGACGTAGGGCTCGCTGGGTGCCACCAGGAGGATCGTGTCGGGCGTCTCCGGTGTCTGGGCGTATGCCACGGCATGGAACACCGTCTGGGATCGCAATGCGGGCACCGACCCGCAATCCACCAGCCGGATGGGCTCCGGGTTGGTCTGCCGACTCTTCGAGCTCATGCGCCGCACCGAATCAATGGACTCACTCCGCACAACGGAAACACCGCACACCCAGCTCCTGAATGCGCTCCTTGTACAGCGCTACAGCCTCCGGACCCGTGACGAGGTGCTCCAGGTCCTCCTCCAGGTGATCCGGGGCGATGCGAACGATCCACCCCTCGCCGTACGGATCACGGTTGGCGATGCGCACGTCCCGGCGGAAGGCCTCGCTGTTGTTGGCCACGATGGTGCCCGCCACCGGGCTCGGGAACGGACCCGCCCACTTGGCGCTCTCGATGGTTGCCGCGCTCCTCCCCCGATCCAGGTGCTTCCCCGGCTTCTTGATGAGGATGTGCGCAAGCTGTCCCGCCCTGCTCTGGGCCGGATCCGTCATTCCCAGTGTCACCTCACCGTTCTCCTGCACCCGCACCCACACGTCGCGGGGCACGTCGTAATAGAGATCTTCGGGGATTTCGCATCCGGCCCAGATTCCCATGGCGGTCGGTCAACGAC
>WGEM01000105.1 GCA_015492755.1 Gemmatimonadota bacterium
GTGTAGAAGGGGTGGGTCTGCGCCATCAGGTTCAGGACCTTGAAGACCTGGTCCAGCACGTCGCCGCCCACCCGGTACTCCTCCGCCTGCACGATGTAGGACTGCAGGTCGTTCTCCTCGTCGTTTCCGCCGCCCGCCAGCTTCAGCATGGCGTTCAGCGCGATCTCCGGATCCTGCACCGTCAGGAGTCCCGCCCGGTCCGCCGAGAGCTCCGACTTCCGCTGCCACTCCAGGAGTCCCACCAGGATGGCGCGCGCCGCCAGCCCCACGATGGGGAAGCCCATGGTGGCCAGATTCAGGAGGATGGCCGTCATGGTCTTGTAGAGGACATGATCGCTCATGATATGACCGATCTCGTGCCCCACGATGTAGGCCAGCTCGTCCTCGTCCAGGAGGCGAACGGTGCCGGAGTTCAGGATGATGAACGGTTTGTCCATCCCCCATGCGCCGGCGTTCACGATGGGCGTCTGCGAGATGAAGAGCGGATACTCCTGGGGGGCGTCCAGCGTGCGGAGACACTCCTTGTAGATGTCGTAGACCTGCGGGTACTGCTTGGGCCCGATGCGCACCGCGCTGGCCTGGAACGCCAGGCGGATGGCGCGCTCCGTCATGACGCCGAAGATCTTGCGCAGCACCTCGTCGAAGACCGGGATACGCCGGAGCGCCTGAAGCGCCGCCTTGTCCGCGGGGTGCTCCCACGAATGGGGTGCGATCTCGGTGAGGATGCGCCGGGCCCGCGGCGCGGGTTCCGGAGCTCCGCCGCTCTCGTGGTTCGCGCCTGTTGCGTCGTTCGGGTTCTGGGCCATCGATTCCATCCTCCGGTGTGTGTGGGGGGCGCGATGCCCGCCCCAACTCGCGTGCAGCCCCTACGTCCGACCTCGGCGGACCGTTTCAGGACCGCACCGCATCATGCGTTTCCGTCCAGCACCCGCGCCAGGTCCTCCAGGAGGTCGGCCTCGTCCTCGATGCCCACGGAGAGGCGCACGAGTCCGGGCGTCACGCCCATGGCCAGTCGCCGGTCTTCCGGAACGGATGCGTGGGTCATGAGCGCGGGCACCGAGATGAGCGACTCCACGCCGCCCAGCGACTCCGCCAGCGCGAAGACGCGGAGGTGTTCGCTGAGCGCCCTGGCCCGCTCCAGCGTTCCCACGTCCACGGATACCATCCCGGTGAATCCCCGCATCTGGCGCCGCGCCAGCTCGTGCTGCGGGTGGGACTCCAGGCCGGGATAGAGCACATGCTCCACCGCGGGGTGCGATTCCAGGTAGCGCGCCACGGCCAGTCCGTTGCTGTTGTGACGCTCCATCCGCACGTGGAGGGTTTTCACACCGCGAAGCGTGAGCCAGCAGTCCATGGGTCCGGGCACCGCGCCGGTGGATTTCCGGATGAAGAGCAGCTCCTCCGCCAGCTCCTCGTCACGCACCGCCACCAGGCCGCCGATGATGTCGGAGTGGCCGTTGATGTACTTGGTGGAGGAGTGCACGGCGAAGTCGGCGCCCAGCTCCAGCGGGCGCTGGTTGTAGGGCGAGGCGAAGGTGTTGTCCACCGAGAGGAGCGCCCCTGCGTCGTGGGCCAGCTCCGCGAGGCGGGCGATGTCCGCCAGGCGCATCATCGGGTTGGTGGGCGTCTCCACGTGCACCAGCTTCGTTTCGGGCCGGATGGCCGCCGCCACCGCGTCGGGGTCGCGCGTGTCCACGAAGGTGAACTCCAGCCCCAGCCGGCTCAGCACGTGGACGAACATACGCGTGGTGCCGCCGTAGGTGTTCTCTTCGCTCACCACGTGGTCTCCTGCGGAGAGGCGCTTCACGATGGCCTCGATGGCTGCCAGGCCGGAGGCGAAGGCCACGCCGCGTGTGCCTCCCTCCAGCGCCGCGATGTTGGCTTCCAGCGCTTCTCGCGTGGGGTTGGCGGTCCGCCCGTAGTCGTACCTCCCGCCGCGGGGCTGAGCCACGGCGGGTTGCACGTAGGTGGAGGTCTGGAAGATGGGCGTCATGATGGCGCCGGTGGTGGGCTCCGGCTCCACGCCGGCGTGCACCGCCAGCGTCCCGAATCCGAGTTCGTCCCCGGTGTGGTTCGACATGGATCTGCGCGGGCTCTGAGGCTGGATGGGTGAGTGTTGTAAGGCTTCA
>WGEM01000106.1 GCA_015492755.1 Gemmatimonadota bacterium
CGCATCCGGCCCAGATTCCCATGGCGGTCGGTCAACGACGGAGCATTACTCGCACGCGATCCCTTCGGCTTCCAGAAACGCTTCGTACTGCGCCACGGCGTCGGCGCCGGCGGGCACGCCCGCGATGTCCTCATCCCAGTTGGACGGAGAAATCTTCACGATCCATCCGCCTTCGTAGGGGTCATTGTTCACCAGCTCCGGATCGTCGGCCAGGGCCGGGTTCACCTCGGCGATCTCGCCGGCCACGGGGGTGGGCACCGGCCCCACCCACTTGCCGCTCTCCACCGTGGCGACGCTCTTACCCTTCTTGATGGACTTCCCCACCTTCTTGGGCGTCACCGCCACCACCTTCTTCGCCAGGCTCTGGGCCACGTCGGTGATCCCCACCGTCACGAGATCGCCGTCCTTCTTCACCCAGACGTGTTTCTCGATCCAATAGTACCGGTCGTCCGGAATCGTACATCCCCGCACGGTCGCCATGTGGAATCCTCCTGCACGTTATCGTTGAGGTGTGTCTTCAACCGGAGCGCCCTCGGTCGGGGCAGTCGGAGACAGACCGATACGCTCGGGGTGTTCAGCCTGCAGGTGGTAAAGAAGAAGATCGAACGCCACCAGCCGGATCTCCCGCTCGAACTCCTCCAGGAACCGGGGGTCGCGGCCCCCGGGGTTCACGCTCTGCACCGCTTCCTGCTCGCAGAAAGGGCACCCGATGCGGAAGAAGGGATCGTTGGGCCCTTCCCGGTGGCCCAACTCCACCTCTCCGGGATGTTCGGTCGCCAGATGGGCGTGAACACCCATGCGAGGAGCATCGAATTCGCAATATGGACACCTCATTCTTCTCGCTCCTGCCCCGCACCCGCGAGCTCTTCCACCAGGCGGACCACACTTTCCCCCAGCAGGGTGAGCCCCACCCTGCCGTGCTCCAGGTCCCGGACCACGAGGCCGGCCTGCTGCAGCGCGCCAACGCGGTCGGCGACGGCGGTACGCCCGCCCCCCACCACCGCTTCCAGGGCCTTCAGCGTCGTGTCGCCCTCCCGCCACAGGTAGTCCAATACCTGGAAGGACGACCCCTCGGTGGCCGTGTGCAACACCCGCCGCACGAAGGGACGCAGGTCAGTGTCGGGGTCCTCCGTCTCTTCCTCTGTCGCATCTTCCGTCCAGGCGAAGGAGGCCAGACGATCCTCCGCCGCCCGCACCTCATCCCACCTGCGACGAAGCCCCCGGATCAACTCCTGGACCCGCTCGGTTGCCGGGGCGCTGTTCAAACCGGCTCCCCCGCAACGGGGTCGTCATCCGTCGCCACGACGGTGGCCGCCTCCTCCTCGGACTCCTCCAGCCCGGTGGCCTCCACGAGGAGCTCGATGACGTCGCGCACCGCCAGGACCGCTTCGTTCCCCGTCGCCTTCACCGCCGCCGAGAACATGGACATGTCCTTGGGACACGCCACCACGAAGTCGGTCACCCCCTCCAGGGCCACGGCTTCGCGGATGCGGTTCTCGCTGGGACGCTCCTTCATGTCCGAGTCGTCCATCCACACCCGGCCGCCGCCGGCGCCGCAGCAGAAAGAATTCATCCCGTGGCGCGGCATCTCCACCAGGCTCGCCCCCAGAAGCTCCAGGAGGCGGCGCGGCGCCTCGGTGACGCCGTTGTACCGGGCCAGATAGCACGGATCGTGGTAGGTCACGCGGCGCACCACCGGGTTCTTCACCTGAAGGGCGCCCGACTCGATGAGGTCCACCAGGAGCTCGGTGTAATGCACCACCTCGTAGCGCGCGCCGAACTCAGGATACTCGTTGCGCAGCGTATTCAGCGAGTGGGGGTCGGTGGTGACGATCTTCTTGAACTGCGCCCCCTCGAGCTGCTCGATGTTGTGCTCGGCCAACATCTCGAAAAGACCCTCCTCCCCCACGCGGCGGACATCGTTTCCGGCGTTTCGCTCTCCCTCGTAGAGGATGCCGAAATCCAGGCCGGCAGCGTGGAAGACCCGGGCCACCCTCCGCGTGGTCTCCTTCACCCCTTCGTCGAACGAGGCGAAGTCCCCCACGAACCACAGGTATTCCACCGGCTCCTTACGGGCGTCCTTGACCTTGAAGTCCAGCTCCTTGGTCCAGCGGGCACGCTGCCGCGCCGACTTCCCGAAGGAGTTGCCCTGCTTGCCCAGCGCCATGAGGGCCGTCTGCAGGTTGGGATCCAGATCGCCCTCCTCCACGAGATGACGTCGCATCCCCACGATGGTGGGCACGTGCTCGATTCCCACCGGGCAGATATCCACGCACGCCAGGCACGTGGTGCAGGCCCACAACGTCTCGGAATGGATCACCCCCCCGGCCACGGGCCTCGAGGGATCTCCGTACCGGATGTCGGGGCGGTTCTCGTGCCCCGGCGCCAGGAAGGCCAGGCTCGCGTCGGCGTGCTGGCGCAGGTCCAGGATGAGGTCCCGGGGGGAAAGGGGTGCCCCGCCGGCACGCGCCGGGCAGACCTCGTGACAGCGCCCGCACTTGGTGCACGCGTCGAAGTCCAGGAGCTGCTTCCAGGTGAAGTCGGTCAGATCCCGTACGCCCAGGTGGTCGGAGCCGTTCTGGGACGGCGCCGGAAGGCGCCGGCCGGCGTCGGGGTCCTTGAAGGCGAGGTTGACCAGATCGGCCACGATGTGAATGGCCTTGGAGTACGGGATGTACGCCACGAAGGCCAGAGCCAGGACCCCGTGGATCCACCAGGTGGCCATGTGGGCGCTCAGTGCGCGCTCTCCGCCCCACCCCGCCCCGTCGAAGACACCCGCCAACCACCATCCTACGGGGGACCATACCTCGAACTCGGGAAACCCCGTCCCGGCGATGCGGAACGCCTCCACGAGGTACCCGGTGACACCGACCACGAAGAGGAGCCCCAGGAAGATCCAGTCCCCCCGCACGAATCCCTTGCGGGCCCTGGGGGGTTCCTCCACGTCGACCCTGGCGTAGTTGAGGGCGAAGGGACGCACGAAGGCCCGCCGAACGGCCATGATGGCCAGTCCCACCAGGAAGGCCGCGCCCATGACGTCCAGGATGACCGAATACCACAGGTAGAAAGAGCCGTGGAAGAACTGCCACTGGGGCGCGAAGATCCCCAGGATATCCTCCTCCACGGTGAGGATGGCGGTTCCGATGAAGAGGGCGGTGAACCCCCACATGATGAGGGCGTGGGTCACCCCGATGCCCGGTCGGCGCTTGCCCACCGTAACGTTCGAGAAGGAGAGCGCCACCCCCTTGAACACCCGCCTGAGGAGATGTCCGAAGCGGGCGTCGGGCCGGCCGCGCCTGTACTTGCGGATCTTCAGCCATGCGCCCCACAGGAAGATGGCCGTGGCCAGGAACGCCGCCACGTAGAAGGAGATCTTCTGTGCCGGCGAGAAGTTGAGGAATACCTCCCGGGTTACGTCGTGCTCCATGAGCCAGGATCCCCCCGCAGGTCAGACGATGGCTACGATTCCAGCATCTCGGTCATGGCGGGAACCACGTCGAAGAGGTCCTCGGTGATTCCGTAGTCCGCCACCGAGAAGATGGGCGCCTTGGGATCGGAATTGATGGCCACGATGAGGTCGGCATCGCGCATCCCTTCCAGGTGCTCCGGCGCGCCGCTGATGCCCACGGCGATGTAGAGCTTGGGCTTTACCTTGAGACCCGACTTGCCCACCTGCCGCGACTTGGGAAGCCATCCCGCGTCCACCACGGGACGCGAGCACGCCACGGCGCCACCCAGAGCCTCGGCGAGTTCCTCCACGATCTCGATGTCGTCGCCGTCGCCGATCCCCCGGCCGACGGCCACCAGGATCTCTTCTTTCGTGATGTCCACATCGGCGGCTTCCGGCTCCACCAGCTTCACGAAGCTGATGCGGTCGTCGGCCTCCGGAGCCGCCATCGTCTCCACTTCCGGAGCGCCCTCGGCCTGTCCCTCGGCGGCGGAAGCAGAGCCTGCGATGACCGTCACCAGCGCCGTGTCGCCGTTGACTTCGGCTTCGGCGTTGAGCTTGCCGCCGAAGATCTGGCTGGTGACCACCGCCTTGCCATTCTCCATGCGGACGTCAGTGGCATACGCCGCCAGGGGCACACCCGCCTTGACCGAAAGGCCACCCGCCACATCCATGCCGATGGCGCTGTTGGGAAAGAGCATCACCGCCGGTGTCCTGTCAGCCACCACCTGGGCTAGCGCCTTCACATAGGTGGTGGGTACGAAGTGGGCCACCGACGGTCCGGTGATCTGGAGCACCCGGTCCGCGGCGCCCATCTGGGCGGTGATCCCGTCCACGTCCTGCCCCAGGACCACCGCCACCGTCTTTCCGCCCGTCTGGCCCGCCAGACGCCTGGCCATGGCGATGAGCTCGAAGGAGGACTCGCTCACCTGACCCTCGATGTGCTCGACCAGGGCAAAGATATCTTGGCTCATATTCGATCCTTCTCCGCCTGCAGTATGCTTGGGGTGGGTCAGCCGGCCACCAGGCCGCGCTCCCTGAGGATGTTCACCAGACGCTCGGCCACCTCTTCCGCGCCACCTTCCAGCATCTCGGCATGGCCGGCGGACTCGGGAGCGTAGAGCCGCCGCACGGTGAGGCCCTCGTAGGGTTCGGCCTCGGCGTCGACTTCCTCGATGGTGGTGGTCTGCATGGCCTGGCGCACCTTACTCACCGGAGCGTAACGGGGCACCACGCGCGAGGCCTGGACCCCCAGCACCGCCGGGAAGGAGACCTCGAACTCGGCCATGAGGCCCCCGGCGTACTCCTGACCCACGTGCACACCGCCGTTGGACGGCTCGATGTGGGTGACCACGCTCACGTGGGGAATGTCCAGGTACGAAGCCACCATGGGGGCCGTCCACCCGTCCAGGTCGTCGATGGCCTGCACGCCGGTGAGGATGAGGTCGAAGCCCCGGTCCCGCAGGACGTCGGCCAGGAGCTTGGACGCCGCATGCGTGCTCAGCGGCTCTTCCTCGAAGTCGCCGACCCTGACCGCGGCGTCGGCCCCCTTGGCCACCGCCGTGTAGAGGGCGTCGTCGGCGTCTTCCGTGCCCAGGGAGAACGCCGTCACCGTGCCGCCCGTGGCCTCCTTGAGCTGGAGTGCCTCCTCCAGGGCGTAGTCGTCAAACTCGTTGAGGACGAAGGTCAGGTACTCGCGGTCGAGTTCCTTCCCGTTGTCTGCGATCTCCAGATCCTCTGCAAGATCGGGCACCTGCTTCAGAAGGACTGCAATGTTCATGCGCTCACGCCTCGGGGTGCATGGCTCTGTCGAGCAGTTCAATGATGTCGAGCACGTCCAGGGCGCCCTCGTTGCCCGTGCTCTTGACCGCGTCTTCGAACCGGGAGGGCTCGTAGGGGCAGCACACGGCGAGCGTCGCCGCCCCCGTGTCCACGGCCTCACGCACGCGGCGCTCGCTGAGGCGCTCGCTCACGTGCTCGTCCATGAGGGAATCCAGCCACATTCCGCCGCCGCCACCACCACAGCAGTAGCCGTTGGCCCGGTAGTGGGGCATCTCGATCAGCTCGATGCCGGGAATGGCCTCCAGGAGCTTGCGCGGCGCGTCGAACTCGCCGTTGTGCCGCCCCAGGTAGCAGGGATCGTGGAACGTCACCCGCCGCTCCACCGACGCCTTGAACTCCATCCTGTCGATGAGGGGCGCCAGGAACTGGGTGTAGTGCATGACGTTGTATTCCCCGCCCAAGGCCGGATAGAAGTTCTTAAAGGCGTTGTAGGCGTGGGGATCCATGACCACCAGCTTGTCGAACTCGTACTTGGAGAAGGTGGCGATGTTCTGCTCGGCCAGCATCTCGAAGAGGCCCTTCTCCCCCGCCAACCGGGCCGAGTCGCCGTCGCTCTTCTCCTCCCGTCCCAGGATCGCCCAGTCCACGCCCAGGGTGTTGAGCACCCGCGCCATGGCCCGGGCGGCGTCGTGGCCCCGGGGATGATACGAGGTGTAGTCCGAGACGTAGAGGAGGACGTCCACCGGTCGGCCCAGCTCCGAGATGATGGGCACCTCGGTGCCCGCCTCCTTGGCCCAGGCGGCCCGCTTGCGGGGGGACTCGCCCTGCGGGTTGCCCCGCTTCTGAAGGTTGGCGAACACCTCGCCCAACTCGTCGGGCATGGCCCCTTCCAGAACGGCTTGCTCCCGCACGGCGGGCATGATCTCCACCATGTTGACTTCCTTGGGGCAGACCCTCAGGCAGTTGGCGCACGTGGTGCAGAGCCAGAGGTCCGGGTCGTCCAGGAAGTTGCTCCCCCGCTGGGCCTTCCGGAACATCTTCCAGGGCCCGTAATCCCCCACCTGCTGAATGGGGCAGACCGGGACGCACTTGGCGCACTGATAGCAGTTACGGAGCGATTCTCCCCCGTCCAGGCTCGTGATCCAGTCCAGCCCCTCCGTGGGAAACTCAGTGGTCATCCGCTGATCCAGCATCCGGCTCCAGTAGCCGGAGATGTCGATCCCCTCGACAACGGCATGCTCGACTTCGGTTACGCCGTGGGCCTTGTCCAGCCCTCGCTGCATGAAATCGGACAACGTCTAGCCCTCCAGGCGGTAGACCCCGAACAGGCGTCGAAGCAGTTCGGGAAGTTTCGGAATCACGCGGTTGAACTCCTGGGTCATGCGAATGCGGGTCACGGTGTACATGTAGACCCCGTAGATCCCGGCCAGGTATACGTCCACGGCGAAGGGGCTGGTGCGCATCCTGTGAAAGCCCAGCTCGTCCGCCATGGTCCGAACCGTCTCGACGGCCTCGCCGACGCGCATGTAGATGTCGCCGGGAGTGTCGCCCTGAAGCGCCTCGTCCCCCACGAGAACGAGGGGAAGCGCTCCGGTCCGGGTCTCGGGGTTCCACATCCAACGGGACCACAGCCAGTACCGCTCCGGGTCGTGGAAGTGGAGTGCCTCTCCGGCGAGATCGCGGCGCACCGACGGCGACACCCGGGCCAGCGCCGCGTCGAAGCGGTTGAAGCGCTCGGCCGTGTCACCCTCGCCGTGGACCAGGCCGAGGAGCGCATTGCGGAGCGGTTCCGCTCCCACGTCCGCCAGAATGTCCGCCGCCCGTTTGCGCGTGGCGAAGACACTCTCCAGAACCTCCAGGAGGTCCTCCTCCTTCGCCGACGTCAGCGCATAGCGCGACAGCAGCGGCGCGAAACGGTTGCGTTTCTGCTGCAGCTCCTCGGCGATCACCCCGATCTCCTCTTCGGAGATCTTGATGAAGGCTTCGCGCATGAACTCCACGGCGCTGGGCGCGTCCAGGGCCAGCGGGCTGCCTCCCTTCACCGAGGGGTCCACGGACGGAGAACTCACCTCTGCGCCCCGCCTCAGGCCGCGCCCTGACGGCGTACCAGGGCAACCGCCTTGGCCGCCGCGGCACCCGCCATGCTCACCGAGTCCTCCAGGTCTTTGGGACCGGCGGCGGCACCGGCAACGAAAACCCCGGGAACCTCGGTGCTGACCGCATCCATGGGTTCTCCGGGTACGTGAACGAAACCGTACTTGTCCTGGGGTACGTTGAAGGTCCGGGAGACCTCCTTCGTCCCCTGGCTGGGCTCCATGCCCACGGCGAGGACGATGACGTCCATGAGCACCTCCATGGGACGACCCATGGTGGTGTCCTCCCCCTTCATGAGGAGCCGACCGTCCTTCTGGACGATCTCGGTCACGATGCCCCGGACGTAGTTCACGTTGTACTCCTCCTGGGCCGGCCAGTAGATCTGGTTCTCCCAGAAGCCGTACATGCGCATATCGATGTAGAAAATGTAGACCCGGGTGTCGGGGAGGAGCTTGCGCACCTCGATGGCCTGCTTCGACGAAATCCCGCAGCAGACCTTGGAGCAGTACTCATTGCCGAGGCGCCGGTCGCGGGAGCCCACGCACTGGATGAACGCAACGCTCCTGGGCACCTCTCCGTTGGACGGCCGCACGAACTTGTGCTGGCTCAACATCCGTTCGGCGTCCACCAGCGTGATCACGTCGGGGAACTCGTAGTACCCGTACATCTGGGTTTCACGGCCCGGATCGAAGTGCTGGAAGCCGGTAGCGATGATGACGGCGCCAGCCTCCACCTCGGTGCGTTCCCCGGCGCCGTTTTCCAGCGTCACGCTGAAGGCACCGGCCTCACCGGAAGCGTCCACCACCCGGGAACCCAGGTGGATGGTCACTTCCGGGCGGTCCAGGACCCCGGCCCGCATCCGTTCCAGCGCCTCCTGGGCCGGCTCGAAGTTGGGGGTGAGGGCCGCATACCCCGCCTCGTCGGGGGTACCACCGAGATGTTCCCGCTTTTCCACCAGGATCACCCGTGCTCCCAGATCCGCCGCGCTCTTGGCGGCCTCCAGGCCCGCCGGGCCTCCTCCGATCACCAGAACCGCGTCGCTCACGCTCGTTCTCCCTTGAGTGCTAAACGGTGGCGGAAGTGACGGGGGCGGGCGTGCCCACGTCGTCCCAGGTAAGGAATTCCTTCTCGCCCGACTCCAGCGCCTTCAGCTCCTCCTCGAACTCCCTCCAGGCTTCCTTCCAGTCGATCCCCATCTTTTCCAGCAGGGGGCGATAATCCGTATTGTGCCAGTGAAGCTGGCAGACCTTGTAGGGGTGGGCCCCCATGGCCAGCGCCGCGAACTGGGCCTCGGACATGACGGGTACTCCGACCTTGCGGTTGTGGGCCCGGGCCGAGAACTGGCTCTGATCCAGCGTGGTGACGCACCCGGTATCGTGGGTCAGCACCACATCGGGGTTCGCCTCCTCCACCATGACCTCGATCTTGCGCTGAGTGGCGAAGGAACGGGTGAAGTCACGCTGCACCAGGATGTGGCGGAAGCCGAAGCCACAGCAGTCGAACCAGGTGGAGTAGTCGGCTACCTCGGCGCCCAGCGCCTTGGCCACCGCCGTGACCACCGCGGTGCGCTGCCCCCCGTAGATGTCGGGGTCGTAGATGGCGTCTTCCACGATGAGCTTGTGGTAGTGGCATGCCGGGTGGACCGTCACCGTCACTTCGGAGAGGTCCAGCACCTGGCGCTTGGCGAACTCGTCCCGCATCGCATAGACCCACTCGGAGTAATGCACGATCTCCTCGGGCATGACGAAGGGCCGGCCCAGCTTGTCCAGGATCTTGCGCACCTTGGCCCGCAGCTCCCCGTGGTTCACCAGCTCCTCCCGCACGTCTTTGTAATGGCCGTACGAGGTGCCGCAGTGGATGAGGGGATAGTGCTCTTCCTGATAGGCGGCACCGAAATTGCGCAGCGCGACGGCGGCCTGGGCGGCCGAGTTGGACGTGGCCGACGCATAGTAGTTCCAGGCCGTGCAGGAGGTCTGGTCGGTGGGATCCACGTACTCGTGACCCAGTGCCCGCATGAGCCAGAAGATGGCGGTGGAGTAGCCCGGAATGTGGCCGCACTGGCCGCACGACTTGTGGTGCCACAGGCCCTGGTGGGGGATCTTCTTGATCCTGCCGTACTTGGTGGTCACCTCACTGTAGGGCTCGGGGACACGGTGAACGATCCATTCCCCCTTGGCCTCCAGCTCGAAGACCTTCTCGCGAATATCCTCGGTGGGGGGGGCCGCCGGCCGCTGGCGCTCGCGGCGCTCCTGGATGATGGGCAGTGGGATTCGTGACATCGTCGCTTACTCCTCTTGGGCCTACAGGTCGTCGAAGCCGGCTTCTTCCAGCACCTCTTCCATGACGTCTTCCAGGATCTCGGCAAGGCCCTCGTCGACCTCTTCGATCATGTCCATGACGCCGGTGGCATACCAGATGTAGTACAGCTCGGTGATGGTCTTGTCGTCCACGTGCCACGCCGTATCGGTGGTGTGGAGCGTCTCGGGGGGCAGCGCGCGCCGCCAGAGATCCAGGTGGTCGCTGATCTCCTGCACGTGGGGCCCCCAATCGGGGAAGGCGTTGGGCTGGAGCATGTCCGGGGATACCTGCGTGCCCGTTCCCATGATCTTGTAGACCACGCGCCCATAACCCTCCAGGGCCTCTTGCGCCGAACCCAGGCCGTTGTTCACCGCCACCTCCCGCATCACGGTGATGAGCCCCCCGGGGTTGTTCCCGCGGGGGCATCGGGTGCAGGAGAAGCACTGGGAACAATTCCACACGTCGTCGTTGAGCTGCTCATAGATCAGCTCCACGTCCTTTCGTCCCAGCGCCTGGGTGATTTTCCGCGGCGAGAAGTCGTAGAAGCGGGCCGAGGGGCACGCCGCCACACAGATCCCGCATTCGTAGCACCCGTAGAGGAAGTCCTCGTACCTCGGATCGGCCTGTATCTCGTCGAAGAGACGCTGTTTCTCTTCGAGGGGAACGTCACTGTACTTCGGCAGAGCAAGCGTCATGACTGAATCGAATCTCCGCGTTGCAGGAGACACCCTCCCCGGGGAAGGCGTCACGGCGGCGGGATGCCCCCTGCGAGGGCATCTCGGGCCTACTCCGGTCTCTTCAGGACGATCTATCCAACCAGGACGCCTTCAGAAGCAGATGACCTGCTCCGCGTCCATCGCCATATCATTGAACGCCGCGCCACCGATCATCTCGACCTCGTCGATGAGGTCCTCCTGCCGGAGGCCGTGAAGATCCAGGCTGGGCTGGCATATGTAGAACTTCACCCCCAGGTCCAGGGCCTGGCGGATGAAGGTGATGAGGGGAGCGCCTTTCCCGTCGTGCTTGGGCACGATGAGCTCTTCGGCCACCCCCTTCTTGAGGAGCGTGGGGCCGTTGATGGTGAAGTAGATCCCTACCTCCACCTCCATGGCGGCCGCCGTCGAGGCGAGATAGATGGGCGTCGCCGAGCGGCGGGGCTCATCCACGCCGTTGGTCTGTACGTAAAGGAGTTCGCTCACGGGTGGCCTCTACTTCTTTCGCTGGATCCAGAAACGGAAGACCTCTCCCTCCCGGTCCTGGTTGACGATCTCGTTACCCGTGCGCTTGCTCCACGCCGCCATGTCGGGCTCAGACCCCGGGTCCGTCGCGAGGAGGAGGAGCGTCTGCCCCACATCGATTTCCTTGATCGCCTTGGAAACCTTCACGACGGGAAGGGGGCACAGCATGCCCTTGCAGTCTAGCGTAAGGTCCGCGTTGGGTTCGCTCATGGATCGCTCCGTGTTGGACGGTGAACACCACGCATCAAGGCGTGGACAACCCTCGGTTCCGGCCTCCCGGCGTATCGAGCCCTGCCCGCCGGCGGTCGCACCGCTCTTCACATGACCCTATCGCGATTGTCGCATGTGTATGCGCCAAGGAAGTGCCTCCCGTCAGACCGGCCCGAAGCGCCGGCGCGGCCGGACCACACCGACTCGGGACCATCTAGTACTCCAACTCCTGGTCGGCGCACTCGCGAATGCAGGCGAGGATGTGCGCCACCTTGGGTTCGGTGATTCGATAGAAGACGTGGATGCCGTCTCGTCGCGAGTCCACCACCCGGCGGCCACGCAGGATCCCGAGCTGTTGCGAAACCGCGGCCTGGCTCACGCCGGCGTATTCCTGCAGCTCGCTCACCGTACGCTCGCCGCCCTCCAGGGCCTCGAGGAGGCGCAGACGGAGAGGGTGGCCGAGACACTTGATGACGTCGGCGGAGCGAGCGAGGTAGTCGGTGGGGATGCGGGGCAGACTGGTTTTCACGAGATCGCTCGTCCTGTCCTCTCGGGTGCATCGCAACTCCGCGACCCGGATCGATCCCGGGTCCGACAGCGCATCTATATGAGATTATGTCGATAAATGCAAATCGTCCCTCCTCCGCGGACGCGAAAACCCACACACCGGTCTCCCGAAACCCGGGACGTCGCGGGGAACCTCCCCCGACAGCCGGGACGTCTCATGCCTCACCCTGGTCCGGTGCCATGCGTCCCTGAAGGGGTGCTGCGGCTTGCGCGAGGGCGTGGTCGTGACGTGGTGCCGACCCTGTCTCGCGCCAGCGCCTCCAACTCGCTCGGGCGCCCCCGCCGTGGAGGTGCTGGAGCGCGCGCGCATTCTGTCGGCAGAGGTAGGAACCGGACGCTACCGAGGTGCGGGAGCTCGTCGCGATCCTTGATGATTCGAGCGCCGAGCCGTACTCATGCCAGCCGGCCATGGACGATGGAAACGTTCGGGCTCGAACAGGAGGATCGCCTGGCGCAGGTGAGGGAGAGCCTCACCGCCATGGACTTCCGGGAGAAGGCGGAAGGCGCGCAGGTCGTCCTCATCCCACCCGAGACAGAAAAGCTGAACCGACATGAATACCCCAGTCGCCGCGCACCCCCATGAGATGGACATTCCCCTCCCCCGGAGGCCGGGCGCGGCGCCCGGGATCTTTCTGATGGTGCTGGTGCAGCTTTCCGCCGCCCCCCCGCCGGTGGGAGCCCAGGAAGCGTTCGCGGGATGGAGGTTCATGGACGACGCGTTCGCGGACCTCTGGTTCCATGGGCTGTCGATGGTGGGGTATTTCGGGTTCGGGCCCATGCCGCTCTACGATCCGGGGTATGCCAACCGGATGCGGCGGGAACGCGCCGCGGCCGGTGCCGGACCCACCACCCTGGAACAGGGGGCTCCCCGCTTCCTCACCGCCTTCCATAGAGACGAGGCCTTCGAGGTCTTCCACTTCGTGCCCCTGTACTTCCGGGGCGCCGGCCGAAGCGAAGCACTGGAGGCGTTGAGGGCCGTGGCGCGTGCCGGGAACGGGGTCCCGCCTCTGCGAGGACGGGGCCGGGTCGGCGCCACAGCGGTCGCCGCCGTCCTCACGCGTCCGGACCAGCGCCGTGTACTGGGTGAGTTCCTCGCCGCGCTGGAACACGAGTGGCGTGCCGTTGTCCAGCCTCGTAGAATGCGGGATGCGCAGCGCCGCGAACACCTGATCCGTGCGCTGCAGAGCCGATGGGATGAGGCCTATGCGCGACCTCTTGAGCCGTACCTCTCCCGCGAGAGCCTGACCGCGGGTACCGTGATCGTCGTGCCCGGCCTGGGCCGCGAAGGGCGTTTCCTTCAGGGAGATCCCCAGCGGTCGGGCTGGAGTGTGGTCGCGGCAGGCATCCACGGAGAGGGTGAGGAGGCCGTGGAGGGCACGCTGAGTTCAGTGGTGCGGGAGCTGTGCTTCCCGGTGGTGCGGCGGGCCATGGCCGCATTTGAGCCCCGCCTCCCCGACCGAGCCACCGCCGCCCGGGTCAGCGATCTGGCCGCCACGCGTTGTGGAGAACTGCTGATTGAAGACGCTGCCCCTGAGCTGGCGGCAGCTTATCGGGACCGGTTCGGGATCCCCCCCGGGGGTTCCACCGGAACGTTCCTGTCGACGTCGCGCCTGTCGGCGGCCGTCGCCGCGCTGGAACGCCCGCTGGATTCGGCGATCCAGCGCGAACTCAACCGAAGTCCCGACGGCAGGAGGGACTCCCCCCTGCGCTTCGGGAGACAAGGGAGGAAAGAATGAAGCTCCGGATGAGAATCCAGGCCATGCTGACCGTGACCGCGCTTCTGTTCGTGGCGCCTCCGCTACAGGCCACGGACGGTCACTTCCTGCACGGAGTGGGCGCGATCAACTCCTCCATGGGTGGTGCAGGCGTCGCCACGACCGGAGACATCCTCGGAAGCTTTTACCTCAACCCGGCGGGTCTTCACGACGGCAACGGAACCCGGGTGGCGTTGAGCATGGAGCTCTTCAAAGCCGACCGCACCATCTCCAGCAACGTTCCCGGTTTCGGAGCCGGCTCCACGCGTAGCAAGAGTGAGTTCGTCCCCATTCCCGCATTCGCGTGGGCTACGGCCGTCAACGATCGGGTGACGGTGGGTCTGGGAGGGGTGGGAATCGGCGGCTTCGGTGTGGACTACCCCCAGGACAACACCAACCCCATCCTGGCCCCCCGTCCCATGGGATTCGGCCAGATCTACTCCAACTTCGCACTCTTGAAGGTCTCCCCGGCGCTGGCCTTCGCCGTCAACGACAAGCTCCAGTTGGGCTTCGCGCTCAACGTGGACTGGGCCACGCTGGCCGTGGATCCCATGCCGGTGGCGCCACCCGCAGCGGACCCGGGCCCTGACGGGCAGCCCTTCACCCAGGACGACCGCGCTTTCTACTCCGGTGCAACGGCCGCCGACGGCGCCTTCGGCGTGGGATTCCAGGCGGGCCTCATCTATAAGGTCACCGGCAACCTCAACCTGGGGCTCTCCTATACCAGCAAGCAGGTCTTCCAGGACTTCGAGTACAACTCCGTATACGAGAATCCCAACCTGCCCAACTTCGGTCAGGCGCGGACCTTTACCTTCGCCATGGACGTCCCGGCGGTATACATCGGCGGTTTCTCCTACCACAACGAGAAGGTCATGATCAACGGAGAGGCACGCTACATCACCTACTCTAAGACTGCCGGGTTCGACAAACAGGGCTTCGACGAGACGGGCGCCGTCCAGGGCTTCGGCTGGGACGACATCTGGGTGCTGGCAGGCGGAGTCCAGCTCTCCCCCTCGGACAAGATCGCCCTTCGCGGAGGCTGGAACTGGTCCCAGAATCCCATCTCCGAAGAGGTGGCGTTCTTCAACGCCCCGGCTCCCGCCATCGTTCAGAACCACCTCACCCTGGGTCTGGGCTTCACGCCCTTCGAGCGGGTGGGCGTGAACCTGGCGTACTACCATGTCTTCGAGAACTCGCTCACGGGCCCCATGTACGGACCGACCGGGCCCATTCCCGGGTCCTCGGTGACGCACAAGATGTTCGAGGACTCCATGATCCTCACCTTCACCTTCACGCCGGAGAAATAGCGTCCAAGGCGGCAGGGCCCGGGCGCGCCCGGCGGCCCGGTGGAGCCGCCGGGCGCGTCCCGTTCCCTCGGCTCGGTTGAGGGACACGAACGAAGCGGTGGACCCCCGGTGTGAGGGCGTTCACACCGGGACCGCAGGTGCATGCAGCGGGTCGAGTCGTGGTTCTCGACCGTGGACCTGAGGCGGGGGCGAGGGACGGCCCAGGCTCGAAGAGCATCGGTGTCGTGAGGGCCGGTGTCTACATCGAGAACGGGCGCGGATCCAGCGTGGCGATCCCCCCCGAGGTCGCCGCCTGTTCGTGCCATCCACAACCGTGGAGGCGACCCCCGGGCGCTGAGCCTCCCTGGAGACGACAAGCACCTGGACGACCTCGTGGGTGGCGTTCCAGGTCACCGACCAGTGGGTTGCCCTGGACGGGGAAGCGGTCGGTACGGAACTCCTGGCGCGCAATCTCGTGGTGTGGCGCGAGCCCAGGTATTGAGGGCGCGTAGCCCCCCCTACCTCGCCGCCGCAGCCTCCAGCGCGTCCACCGGCCGGTCCACGTAACGCCGCAGGAAGGCGGCAAGGCGATCCAGGTCCGCGTGATCGGTGGCGATCCCCAGGGAGGCGCGCATGGCGCCGACGGGGAGATCCCGACCGAGACAGGAGGAGAGATCCTTGAGATTGAAGGCACCCCAGGGCTGGGCCTGGAGGCAGTCCAGCGTCTCCGACGCCGGGAGCCCGAACGCCACTTCCGCCGCGCCGGGGTTACAGAAGCACCCCCCCCGCAGGGAGATGTTCTCCTCGCTGGCCTCCCGCTCCACCACGCCGAAGGGCACCACCCGCCCCTCGGGATCCAGGACGTTGAAGGCCACGGTTCCGCCTCGGGCCTCGGTGGTCAGGGGCCCGTACACATCCACCACGGGCCGCCCGTTTCCGTGATGCAGCTCGGTGAGCATCTCCAGGAGCCGGCTCGTGAGGCCCAGGACGTGCTCGTGGAGGGCGTCCATCCCCACCGACTCCAGGAAATCCAGGCCCGACGGGATGCCTGCGATGGCCAGGAAGTTGGGGGTCCCGTCCTCGAAGGCGCCGGCGTCGTTCCTCAGGCGGTGGACTTCGCTCTGCACCGACACGTACTCCACGGTGCCGCCGGCGAACCAGGGCCTGTGCAGTTTATGGAGTGCGTCGGTGCGGGCGATGAGGGCACCCACGCCCGTGGGAAATCCAAACATCTTGTAGAAGGACACGCACATGTAGTCGGGGCCCACTGCCGACACGTCCACCGGGTTGGTGGGGACGAAGGCGGCGGCGTCGAGCACCACGTCGTACCCCAGGGCGTGGGCCTCCTCCACCAATGCCAGGGGATGCTGGACCCCGGAGAAGTTGGACTGGGCGGGGTATGCGAAGAGACTCGGGCCCTCCCCCGCCGGCGGGATGCGCTCACCGGGCGCGATTCGCAGATCCCTGGACAGATCGATGTAGGACACCTCGGCACCGCGGGCGCGGGCGTAGGAGCGGATCCCGTTCACCGAATTGTGGTTATCCCGCAGGAGGACGAAGCGCGACGTGGCTTCGAAGGGATACGCTTCGCCCACCAGCTTCAGTGCCGCCGAGGCGTTGGCGGTGAAGACCACCTGGTAGACGTCGGGATCGGCGTTGAAGAACTCCAGGACCCGCTCCCGCGTGGACTCCACCAGGCGGGTCGCAGCGGCCGAGGCGGGGTTCTCCGAATGGGGGTTCCCCAGCACGTGATCCTGGAGGAACTGCATGTGACTGCGGAGCTGGGATTCGGCGTAGAGCCCGCTGCCGGTGTAATCCAAGTAGGTGTGCCCGCCCCGGTCCAGACGGGTGAAGTCCCGCGCCCGGATCTCCGCGAAGCGCTTCTCGAGCGTGGCCTTTTCCGACATGTCCTCACCTCCCGGGCTCATTCGTTCCGGGTTCAACTGGAATAACTCGAGGCGTTCCCGTCAATGGAGCCGTGATGCAGATGAGCGCCTCAAGCCCGGATTCGGTCATGGTGAGCAAGCGCTCCGATTCAGGCCGGCGGGACCGACTGGCCCGCCTGCACGTATGCGTGTTCGTAGAGAAGGATGGAGATCAGCCCTCCCACCGCGCCCAGCGGGAGCCCCCTCCAGGTGAGCGCCAGCGCCGCGACGCCGAACATGATCCCCACCCAGTACGGCCCGGAGTACGTGCCGGATGTCATGTGCCTGGCCGCCAGCCCCGCGTGGGCAGTGGGGTGGCGCATCGTGGCCTCACCCAGCGCGAAGACCAGGTGGAGGACCAGCGCCGGCGTGAGGTGGGCGCGCCCTGCCCACACCACATGAAGAGGCCGCCGTCGGGCCGCGCCGCCGCCAGCGGATCCAGCGTCACGCCGTCGGCACCGCGGTAGAACACCTTCGGCCGCGTCTCCTTCTCGGGACGGCGCACCTGAGCCGCGTCCTGCTGCACGATGCGACTCACCTCGGCGTCCGGGTCGTTCAGGTCGTCCACCATGAGCTCCTGCGTGGAGCACACCACCACGCACACGGGCTCCAGGCCCACGTCCAGCCGGTGCGCGCAGAAGTTGCACTTCTCCGCCGAGTGATCTTCCGGGTTGATGAAGGTGGCGTCGTACGGGCACGCCGTGGTGCAGACG
>WGEM01000107.1 GCA_015492755.1 Gemmatimonadota bacterium
CGCATCCGCACCCACCGCCTCTGGGAGCGGTATCTGGCGGCCCGGACCGGCGTGCCGCCCACCGAGTGGCACGCCGGTCCGGTCCGCCAGATACCGCTCCCAGAGGCGGTGGGTGCGGATGAGTCGCAGCGCCGCATCCCGACCCTCGTCGGTGGTCCGGGGGCCGTCGGCGTCGAGGCGGACCTGGCCCATCTCCTCCAGCGCCCGCAGGAGGCGCGCCGCGTGGCTCCGGCTGACGCCGAGGCGCCCCGCCAGACTCTCCAGCGTGCAGGGGCGTCCCTCGGCCTCGCACGAGTACACGTGCTTCAAGGCGTCTTCCATGCGGACCCGCTCCGTGAGCCGCGCACGCTCGCGCAGGCGCGCCAGAAGCCCGCGGCGGGGCCAGAGCACCGCCGCCGACACGAGGGCGAGGAGCACGAAGACGCTCAGCGCCTGAATGGGGTCCACCATGCGAAACCGAACCTCTCCCGCAGTTTTTAGGACAGGCTAAATCTCTGGTGAGCGCCGGAGCGCGTCAAGACGCCGCGCGGGACTTCCCCCCGGGGCCGGAGCCGGACATCATTCGAGCCTCCGCCCCTTCCCTCTCCAACCACCGCACCGTGAACCACCACCGCATCGCCGTCATCGACTTCGGAGGGCAGTACGCCCATCTCATCGCCACGAAGATCCGGCGCCGGGGCGTCCTGGCGGAGATCCGCCAGCCCGAAGATCCCGTGGAGGCCTTCCTTCCCTACCGGGGCATCGTCATCTCCGGGAGCCCCAGCCTGGCGTCGCACGGCGAGGACTCGGCCTACACCAAGGAGATCTACGACCTGGACGTCCCCATCCTGGGATTCTGCTTCGGGCACCAGGAGATCGCGAAGCACTACGGCGGCACGGTGGTGCACGGCGGCCGGGAATGGGGACGGGCCCTCCTCCACGTCCTGGAGACGGAGCACCCCCTCTTCGCGGGGCTGGACCCGGTGGAGCAGGTCTGGATGAGCCACTACGACTCCGTCACCGCGCTGGGCCCCGGGTTCCGGGAGCTGGGCTACACCGTCACCGGAGGGGGCGACGAGCACCGCTTCGCCGCCATCGGCTCCGACGTGCACCGCCGCTACGGGTTCCAGTTCCACCCGGAGGTGGACGACACCCTCCACGGCGAGGAGATGATCGCCAACTTCGTGCTGCGCGTCTGCGGCTGCCGTCCCACCTGGTCCATGGAGGCCTACCTGGACACCATCGTGGACCGGGTGCGGGAGCAGGTGGGGGACCGCTCGGTCTTCCTCCTGGCCTCGGGCGGCGTCGACTCCACGGTGGCGGCCGTCATCCTGGGGCGGGCGCTGGGGCCGGAGCGGCTCCACCTGCTGCACATCGACAACGGCCTGATGCGGCTGGATGAGAGCGCACAGGTGCTGAAGATGTTCGCGGAGCTGAGGCTGGACCGGAACCTCCACTTCGTGGACGCCTCCGAAGACTTTCTGCGCGCCCTGGAAGGCGTGACGGATCCGGAGGAGAAGCGACGCCGCATCGGGAACACCTTCGTGGAGGTCTTCCAGCGGGAGGCCCGGCGCCTGGGGATCGAGCGCCACCTTCTGGGCCAGGGCACCATCTACCCCGACACCATCGAGACCGGCGGCACCCGCAGGGCCGACACCATCAAGACGCACCACAACCGGGTGCCCGTCATCGAACGCATGATCGCGGAAGGACGGGTGGTGGAGCCGCTGGCGGAGCTGTACAAGGTGGAGGTGCGGGAGCTGGGCCGGAAGCTGGGGCTCCCGGACGAAGCCATCCATCGCCACCCCTTTCCCGGCCCCGGGCTGGGGGTGCGCCTCCTGTGTTCCGACGGCCGGGAGGACCGCGCCGGGCTGGCCGGGGCCGAGGAGGCGCTGCCGGCGGTGGCGGCGCGCTTCGGCCTCCGGGCGCTGGCGCTCCCCATCCGGTCGGTGGGCGTGAAGGCGGACCTGAGGGCGTACGAACACCCCGTCCTCCTCACCGGCGAGGCGCCGTGGGAGCGTATCCTGGAAGCGGTATCCGCCATCACCAAGACCGTCCCCGGCATCAACCGCTGCGTGCTCAACCTCTCCGGCGAGCACCCCCGCAGGGCGCGCGTCCTTCCGGCGGGCGTCACGCGGGCGCGCCTGGAGACCCTGCGCCGTGCCGACGCGGTGGTGATGGATGCGCTCCGCCGCTTCGGGCTTGATCGCCGCGTCTGGCAGTGCCCGACGGTGCTGGTGCCGCTGGCGCTGGACGACGCCGACGGCGAGACGGTGGTGGTGCGGCCGGTGCGCTCGGAGCGGGCCATGACGGCGACGCCGGTGGACCTACCTCCGGAGGTGCTCCGTCACCTCAGAGACGAACTCCTGGCGCTGGAGGGCGTGGGCGCCGTCGCGCTGGACGTCACGTCCAAGCCCCCCGGTACCATCGAGTGGGAGTAGCACCGGGCGGGAGCCCCGCGCCAGAGGATCGGCGGATCAGTAGATCCCGCTCCGGCGGAAGCGGTAGACGTACTGCAGGAAGCCGCCCTTCCCCAGCGAGGCGATCTCGTCGTACTCCAGGCGGTCGTCCAGCAGCACCGAGAGGCGCACCCCCTCCACCGTCTCGTAGTCGTTCTTCAGGATGGCGGTGAAGCGCGCCTCCGAGTTGAGCTGGTACGTCTCGTTGTAGTTCCCCGTGAGGGGGATGGTGTCGATGTTGTTGTAGACCAGGTCCCCGGTGTTCACCACCTCGAAACGGGTGGACACGATGAGGAGGAGGGGGTTCTCGGCGTTGGCCTCCACGATGACGGTGGCCGTCTCGGGAGGGTTCTCCTCGCTGGTGCAGGCCGCCGCAAGGAGGGCCAGCACGGGGAGGAGGAGAAAGCGTCGGATCTGCACGGCTACTCCGGTTCCAGCGAAGAAGGGTCCTACGTCCGCCCTGAGGGCATCATCTGCATACGCCGCGGCGGCACACGGCTTACCTTATGTTGAACCCCCACTGGGGACGCAAGCGTTCCCCCGCCTGAGTACCGCCCGGATCTCCCATGACCGCACTCCTCGCCGCCCTCGTGGCGCCGGCGCTGGGCCCGATTCTGTACGTCGTCTTCCACGGGCGCGAGCGCTTCGTGCGCGCGGTGGACGCCTTCGTCTACGTGGCGGTCCCGCTCCTGGTCCTCGGCCAGGTGCTCCCCTACGCGTGGGAGGAAGCGAGCTGGGTGCCGGTGCTGGTGCTGGCCGCGGGGGCACTCCTGCCGGAGGCGCTGGAGCGCGTGGTGGCCCGCCTGGAGGAGCGCACCGACGACCTGGCGACGGTGGTGGGGCTCTCAGGACTGGTGCTCCACGCCCTGCTGGAGGGCGCGGCGCTGGTGCCGGTGCGCCATCAGCCGGAGCAGCCCCTCGTGGCGGCCATCGTCCTGCACCGCATCCCCGTGGGCCTGGTGGTGTGGTGGCTGCTGCGTCCCCGCCACGGCCGGGGGATCGCCGCCACGGGGGTGGCGGCCCTCTGCTTCGCCACGCTGGGGGGCTACGCGCTGGGCTCGGGACTCGAGCCCTCGGCGCACGGTGCCGGGGTGGAACTCTACCAGGCCTTCGTGAGCGGCTCCCTCATGCACGTGGTCTTCCACCAGGGCCGCCACCACCACACGGCGGAGGGCCACCACCAGGAACCGCTCGCCTGAGCCGGGT
This sequence comes from Gemmatimonadota bacterium, assembly GCA_015492755.1. GTDB lineage: Bacteria > Gemmatimonadota > Gemmatimonadetes > Longimicrobiales > Gaopeijiaceae > S146-37. The sequence continues at coordinate 3,645 of WGEM01000107.1, forward strand.
GGCCGGCGGAGGCGTCACCATGGCGCCGCCGCGCGCGGATGGCGCTGCTGGGACCCGCGGCGGCGGAGCTGGAGCGACTGGCACGCGCAGGGGGCATGTCCACGCTGCGGGAGGACGCGGTGGCCAAGGTGCGGGCGGGAATCACCACCGCCGAAGAGGCCCTCCGCGTCACGCGAAACGCCTGACGGCGGGCCAACGTCTGCGGCGCGCTACACTCGCGAGGTCATGGCGCGCAGGCACGCACCCACGTGCGCCACGATGAGGTCCGCCTCCTCGGTGGTCACCTGGAAGTGGGGCGTGAACCTGAGGGAGTTCTCGCCTCCGTGGATGACCCCGATGCCGTGGAGCCGCATGTACTCCTCGGCGCTCCCCTCGCCGTATGCCTTGATGGCGGGATCCAGCTCGCACGAGAAGAGGAGCCCGGTGCCCTGCACCCCCGTGATGGCGCCGTCCAGCTCGTCGGCCAGCGCCTGGAGCTTCGCCACGAACTCGTGGCCCCGCTCCACGATGTTGCGCCGCACCTCGTCGGTGACCATCCCCAGCACCGCCGTGCCCACGTCCATGGCGCGGGGGTTGGCGGTCATGGTGTTCCCGTACACCCCCTTCCGGTAGAGTCCGGCGGCCCGGTCGTTCATGGCCAGGATGGAGAGGGGGTACTGACCGGCGTTCAGCGCCTTGGAGTAGGTCTCCATGTCGGGACCCGGGAGCGCGCGGAAGCCCGGGTAGTCCACGATGGAGAGGTGCCCGGTGGCCCGCAGTCCCGCCTGGATGGAGTCCACCAGGAGGAGCGCGCCATGCGCCTCGGTGAGCTCCCGTGCGGCGGCGTAGAACTCCGGCGTCACCGCCACGCCGGGGTTCCCCTCGCCCATGACGGGCTCCATGAAGAAGGCCTCGATGAAGAAGCCCTCCTCGTCGGCGCGGCGAAACGCGGCCCGCAGCGCCTCCACGTCGTTGGGCGGCACCGTGAGGAGGTCATGGGCGTCGCGGAAGGTGGCCAGATGGCGGGTGTAGGCCGGGCGGGTGGAGTGGGAGAACTGCGCCGGACGGCCGGTGCGGCCGTGGAACCCGCCTTCCAGCGCCAGCTTCCGGATGGGCTTGCCTTCGTGGCGCCCGCCGGGATCGGTCTGGAGCTTCGCGTTGATATCGGTGATGCGTGACGCCACCGACACCGACTCCGACCCCGAGTTCATCGCCAGGAAGTGGGTGAGCGGGCGCTCGCCGCCGCGCGTGTGGCCGATCTCCCGCTCCAGCGCCCGCACCAGCCGGAGCTGCGCCACGTTGGGCGTCATGACGTTGGCCATCACCTGAGGCGCGCTCATGGCCCGCAGCACCGGCTCGGGCGTGTGGCCGAAGCCCAGCATCCCGTAGCCGCCGTTGTCGTGGATCACCGCGCCCTTGAGCGTCACGATCCAGGGTCCTCGCGCCGCCAACGCCACGTACGGATTCACCGTGTCGTCGGCGTAGAAGTTCACGATGCGCTCCTGGACGCGGCGCACCTGCTCGGGCTCCTCCAGCCCGATGAGTTCATCGAACTCGCGGCGCACCGCCTCGAAGGCCTCGGCGGCGGCGGCCACGGCGGCGGGGAGCTCCGGGTCGCGTGCCGCGAAGTCAAGGATCGTCTCGTCGGACAGCCCGACGGTGCGGCGGGCGGGGCCCGCCTGCCTCAGCATCTGCAGGGTATCCATCACTC
>WGEM01000108.1 GCA_015492755.1 Gemmatimonadota bacterium
CCCAGATCGTCCGCCGTCACCGCCCACACCACGTCGCCCTCGATGACGGGGAGGGGGCTGGTGCGGAAGCCCTCCGGCGCCCGCACCCGTCCGAAGTAGGTCCCCTCGTCGCCGAAGACGTCGTAGACCACAGGCTCCACCCACCGCGTGGGCCGGGAGTCGGGATCCGACGGGTCATGGTCCGGGTTGTCCTGCTCCTCCGCCGTCGCCGCCACCCGCACCCAGATGCGTCCGTCGCGGGTGGGGGTGAAGCCGGTGTAGGGCGCCTTCACGTCGGGGATCTCCGGCCCGTTCCACGTCCAGTCGGGGTCGGTCATGCGCATCATCCGCTGGATCTGTCGGCGCCAGCGCTGGCGCTCACCGGCCAGCACGGGCACCGGCGGGGCGACGCGCCCCACGCGCACCGGGCCACCGGGCTTCAGGAGGAGGAAGGCGAAGTCCTCAGCCGTCCCGTAGATGAGGTAGCCGTCGGGGTGCAGCGCGAACCGTTCCGCGTGAACCCGCCGCGCACCACCGGCCACTCCCAGGTCCGGGAGCCGTCGGGCGCGTAGAGCTGCAGCCGCGTGTTCCCGGGATCGCGCACCACCACCCGGCCGTCGGAGAGGACGGTGAGCTGCGAGGGGGACTTGAGCTCGCCGGGCCCCTCGCCGGGGCCGCCCAGCGTGCGCACATACGTGCCGTCGGGAGCGAAGACGCGCACTTCGGTGGCCTGCCCGTCCAGGACGTAGACGTGGCCGTCCGGCCCCACGTCGAAGGAGGAGATGCGCCCGAAGAGGGTTTCCTCCTCGCCTTCCATGTCCCCGATGGAGAGCTCCGGCACCAGATGGGCCTCGGCGCCCCAGACGCTCCCCGACACGGTCCGCACCACCAGGGTGTCGCCCACCGTGTCGCGCTCCATCACCGGCTCGCCGGCACCGCTCCCTCCCACACGTCCGGCTCCGGCGCCGCCGTCTCCGCCGCACGCCGCCAGCGCCGACGCCACGAAGGCCAGCGTCGCCGCGCAGCCTGCGCGCACCCTGGTCGCCGTGCGGCCCGCACCCGTCCGCGCCGCCGCCGCGCGCCTCATCCGAACCACGGGGGCTCGTTACCCGGCTTCCACTTGATGTTGCAGCCCACGCTGGGGATCTGCACCTCCGGCGGCTCTACCCCAGCCAGCACCGCGTCGATGGCGGTGCGGAGGTCCGAGCCCGTCACGGGAATATCCAGCGAGGGACGGCTGGCGTCGTACTGGCCGCGGTAGACCAGCTTGCGGTCGCCGTCGAAGAGGAAGAAGTCCGGCGTGCACGCCGCCCGGTACGCCTTGGCCACCTCCTGCGTCTCATCGAAGAGGTAGGGGAAGGTGTAGCCGCGCCGCTTCACCTCCTCCTTCATGGCCTCGGGGCTGTCGTCGGGATAGCGCTCCACGTCGTTGGCGTTGATGCCCACGATCCCCACGCCCCGCTCCTGATACTCCTTCGCGAACTCCGCGAAGTGATCGGCGATGTGCTTCACGAAGGGGCAGTGGTTGGAGAGGAAGACCACCAGGAGCGCGGGGGCCTCGTGGAAGTCCGCCAGCGACCAGATGCGGCCCGTGGCGGGCTCCGGAAGCGAGAAGTCCGGCGCGGGCGTGCCCAGCTCGAGCATCGTGGATGGGACCTGGACCACGGCTTCCTCCTTGGTTGGGGTGGGACGTCGGGTCTCGGAGGTAAGATCAGCGGATGGGAGTCGGGGGTGAAGGGTCAGGCGTGGCTCGGGAGGCCGGCGTCCAGGAGCTCCGCGATGGAGACTCCGACGCCGTGTGCGATCCGTCTCAGCGTGTCGACGCGAGGGCGCTGAAGGCCCCGTTCGATGCGGGAGACCATCGCCTGATCAAGGCCAGCCCGCCGGCCCAGCTCCGCCTGGGTGAGTCCGGCGGCCTTCCGCACGGCGCGGATGCGCACTCCAACTTCCTGGGAAACGTTCCGGGCAACGTCCGCCTGCCGGTTCCGCAGGTTCTGATCCACCAGCGCGCGAAGCGCAGCGGAGTCGATCTCCAGTGACCCTCCTTCCCGCGTGGCCAGTTCGACGCACGTACCCTGTGCGCCGACGGAGGCGGATTCCGCCACGAGTTCTGCGCGGGCATCCGCGAGGCCGACCTGGTCCCACCGGAACGACGCCGTCAGCCCGTCACCGAACTGTACCGCCAGCACATCCTGGTGGACGTCGAAGGTAACCGCCAGTACGGTGTCCGGGCGCTGTGCAGCTGCCGCCCAGCTCAGGCAGTCCCGGATCACGGAGAGATTGGAGGCGTCGTTGCATACGTTCAGGCGCATGTCGCTCATCCGCACGACATCGTCCACCAACGCAGTCCACCGGCGGTCCCGCTCGGTGCGCACGAATGCAACGAACGAAGGGCGGGTCGCCCGGGTCCGCGCGAGCCACCGCAGGGGACCAACACGGCGGTAGGCATCCATGACCGTACTGAGGTCCGCCAGCACGAGTGCACCTTCGGGGAGCGTCGATGGCACGTCGCGGACAAAAAACTCCCAAAAGTCTCCGGACGCACGCACGCGACCGTAGGTAGGCTCCAGAACCTCGTGGGAGAGGTCGGTCAGACGATGGCGGAAGCGGCTCTCCCGGACACCGCCGACGTCCACGATCACGTCTGAGGATTCCGCGGTAGGCTGCTGTGTCGTGTTCATTCCCCAGTTCCCTCCTACCTGATCTGCGGCGGTGGACGGACACCGTCACCAGACTCCCGGGCTGCTCCCCGGCGGAATGATGCGCACCTTCTCCCACGCCTCCAGCATTTCCACACGTCTC
>WGEM01000109.1 GCA_015492755.1 Gemmatimonadota bacterium
AGAGAGTACGGAGCAGCGCGCTCAGCCGGAGCGATCTTAGAAGCTTGAAATCTAACCCCTGGGCTTCGGCAGCGCACGAACGGCGCGGCCCGGTGGAACGCCTCGCGCACCTTCAGGGCGGAACGGGGAAAACCACTGGTGAACAGCACGGAGAAGCGCCCTCCGCACGCACGAATCAGTACCGGTTCCGGGCCTCAACCGCCGGGAAGAAACACTACGTCCTGAGTGGGGTCCAGGGGGTCCGCCGCCTCCAGGAGCCCGTCGGGCCCCACGCGCCGGCAAAGGCGGAGGAACGCCTCGCCCACGTCCGGATCGAAGTGGGTTCCGATGCTCCTTTCTATCTCGGCGATGGCCTCCGGAAGCTGGGTGGGGGATCTGTAGGGGCGCGCATGGGTGAGTACGTCGAAGACGTCGGAAACCGCAACGATGCGCGCCTCCAGAGGAATCTCCTCTCCCTTCCGGCCGCCGGGATAACCGGTACCATCCCAGCGTTCGTGGTGTGCTGCTGCGATGCGGCTCGCGACGATGAGAATCTCATGTGCGCTCCCGCCCAGAATCTCCTCCCCTATGATGGTGTGGCGCTTCATAAGGTCGAACTCCGCGTGGGTGAGCGGGCCCGGTTTCAGGAGAATGGCATCCGGGATGGCGACCTTCCCGATGTCGTGGAGCGGAGCGGTGCGGCGGATCATGTCCACCTCACGAGTAGAGAGTCCCAGCTCGGAGGCGATCAGAGAGGCCATGAGCCCCACGCGTTCGGCGTGCCTGCCCGTGACGTCGTCGCGGTATTCCCCGACCCTCGCGAGCCGGTGCAGAATCTCAGTGCGGGTATCCGCGAGTTCGGCGGTGCGCTGGCGGACGGCGACCTCCAGCGCGTCGCGCTGCCGCGCCACCTCCCGGTTGAGTCTCCGCACCGCCAGCAGGTTCCGGATACGCACCGCCGACTCGATGTGAAGCGGGCGACTGAGTACGTCGGACGCGCCGGCCTCAAGGGCACGGCGACAGAGGTCGCTCCCTCTCGCGTGCGTGGCCACCAGAATCGGGAGATACTCACCGCCTTCCGCCTGGCGGGCGGTGTCCTCCACCAGCGCCAGCGCATCCTCCCCGCAGCCGTCGAGGTCTACCACCAGAAGCTCCACGTTTCCCTGCCGGAGACCTTCCCGCGCCGCCTGGACGTCCGTCACCACCACCGCTCGTGCCGCGCCCGCCTCACGGAGTACCCGTGCAAGCTCCTCTCCCACCTCCGGAGCAGCCGAGAGCACCAGCGCCACGTCGCCCTCCTGCGCTCCTGCTCGGCTTGCACCCGCCGGTGCGGCCGCCGGCACCGGCGCCACGCGCGGCGCATCCCCACGGAGGAGCCGCTCCACGCGATCTTTCATCTCGGCGATCTCGAATGGTTTCGACAGGAACGAGCTTCTCGCCCCGGGCGTGCCCCCCCAGTAAACCTCCTCCTGCGGGTAGCCTGACATGTACAGGACGGCGAGGTCCGGCCGCGCGCGCATCGCCAGGTCGACAAGTGTGAAGCCGCTCATCTCGGGCATCACGATGTCCGTCACCAGCAGGTCGAAGGGGCCGTTGTCCACGAGCATCCTCAGGCCCTCCCGCGGCTCTGAGGCAGTGCGCACCTCCGCACCCAGACGCTCGAGCACCCGGGCAGTGGACGCCAGGGATCCGGGATCGTCATCCACCACCAGAACACGGCACTCCTGGATGCTCCTCGTGGGCCGGGGAGCAGGCGCGGTACCCAGCGGAGCCTGGTCCGCTCTTCCCAACCGGTCACCCGCGACACGCACACAGTCACGTCCCTCGTCCTTCGCCCGGTACAGTGCGCGGTCGGCCGCCGCAATCAGGATGTCCGGCGAGCCCATCCCCGGCTCCACTTCCGCGACACCTGCGCTCACCGTCACCGCTCCCCAGCCGAAGGAGACTCTGGCCATCTCGCGGCGAACGGATTCCGCGAACGCCACCGCCACGTCGGCGGAGGCGTCGATGAGGAGCGTGAGGAACTCTTCGCCGCCGAAGCGCGCCGAGAGGTCCATCTGGCGGGTACGCGCCTGGAGGACGTCTGCGAAGGCGCGGAGTACGCGGTCACCCTCGGCGTGACCGTGGGTGTCGTTGACGCCTTTGAAGTGGTCGAGGTCAAAGAGGACCAGGGAGAGCCCGTGTCCCCGGGACGCCATGGCCCAGGCGCGGTCCAGCACCGCCAGCGCGTGGCGCCGGTTAGCGAGGCCTGTGAGAGGGTCCGTGAACGCCGCCGCTTCGGCTGCCTCCCTGGTGCGCAGAAGAAGCTC
>WGEM01000110.1 GCA_015492755.1 Gemmatimonadota bacterium
GAGTACACTCTTGGTGGCGAAGGACCCGTGCGACCCTCGGGCCCGTCTTCGGTGTGCGTGCGCCTTCCGCGCCCCCACCCCGGGCCGCCAGGACCGCCTCGGCTCCGGCAAAGAGCCTCGTCCGCACCACCGCCAAACTCGCCCCCACGCTCCCTCCGCCGGATCACGACTCGGTGCGGCGCGACCTCGAGCGCCGCCTGCAGCGGCAGTGCTCCTTCCTCAAGGACGTGTACGGCGCTCGCGCCGACGCCGCGGACGCCCTGGACCTCCTGCGCGACGTGGAGGAACACGGGGAGCGACAGATCCGCCAGCCGCCCCGGGCCGCGCAGGCGGTGCTGGCCCTTCTCCGCCGCAGGAACTACTCCATCGCGCAGATCACACGCCTCATCGAGCAGGATCCGGCGCTGGCGCAGCAGCTCCTGCGCCACGCCAACTCGGCGTGGTACGCTACGCCGGGGGCCCAACCCGTGGCGGCCATCACCCCCGCGGTGCAGCGCATCGGGACGTCGGGCGTCCACGCAGCAGTGATCGCCTCCACCATTACGGAAGGCCTCCTTCGCCCCGGCGGTCGATTCGACCAGATGGCGCGCATGGTGTGGGAACACATGGTGCGAACGGCACCCATCGCACGCGAGGTGGCATCCTGGTTCGGTGTGGATCCCGATCAGGCGTACACCCTCGGACTCACACACGACGCGGGAAAGCTCGTGCTCTTCGACCGTATGGCGCAGCTTCGACGGCGGAGACGGCGCGCGCTGCGCTTTCCCAAGGGATTCGTGCGCGGCGCGCTCGCCCTTCTGCATGAGCCGCTGGGAGGCCTGGCCGCCCTGAGCTGGGGGCTGGACGGAGCCTTCGCCCGCGGCGTGGCCGGGCACCACCGGACCGACCCCGACACCGACGGCGACACCCTCGCCCAGGTGGCGTTTCTGGCGGAGCGCATCGATCTGGCGCGTGTCTCGGGCACCCCCCTGAACCCCGACGGCTGGTGGGAAGAGGGCCGCCTTCAGGGCGAGCCCAGACCCATCGCGGCTTCGCTGAGCATGGAAGGGGAACCCTGACCATGGCCCGGGTGCTGGTGATCGACGACGACGAGGGCGTGCGACACTTCATCGTGCGGGCGCTGGAGCGTGCCGGATACGAAGTGAGGGAGGCCTCCGACGGCACCGAGGGTGTCGGCCTCCATGTGGTGCTGTCGGCCGACGTCGTGGTGACGGATCTCCTCATGGACGGCATGGAGGGCCTGGAAACCATCCGGGCCCTCCGGCGCGTCACGCCCGGGCTTCCGGTCCTCGCCATCTCCGGCGGCGGTCGCGCCGACGCGGAGGAGGTTTTGGAGGTGGCGCGCCACCTGGGTGCGGCTCGGACGCTCCGGAAGCCCTTCCGTGTGCAGGAACTTCTGGATGCGGTGCAGGAGCTCATCACGGATCGTTGAGGGAGGAGGGCGCCGGCGGCTTGGCTTCCGGCCGCCGGCGCTCAAGTCGACCGACCCGCCCGCCGACACTCTCCGACCACAGGGGTTGGCGGCACGGTCTCGAGGGCGAGCCCAAACACACACAGACCGACCGTTCCGATTCCGAGCTCAGCCTCTCGGCCTGCCCCGCTCCGGAGCCCCGGGTCGCCCTGCGCGATCCGGGGCTCTTCGCATCTGCCCACCGCGGAGAGACCCCACCCCGAGCCTTCCCCGACGAGGGGTGCCCCCGGTGGTACGGCGACCCGCTAAAGATCCGGGCGAGCACCCGCCGATACTCCCCTGCAGGCGGGGAAGGGACGCCCCGCCGCGGTCGGTAAGGAGAGAGCTTCACCATGAGCACCCCGAAGTGGGGATCCCTGGTGCGGGCGAGCACGCTGGTCTCACTCCTGGCGAGTTCCGCGTGCGCCGCCGCCGGGATCCAGTCGCCCGCCTGGGAAGGGACGCCCAGCCCCGACGACGCCCAGATCACCGTCGAAGTGGAGAACCTGGTCTGGAACGACGTCACCATCTACGCCGCGACGTACCGGCACCGGGTCCGTCTTGGCACCGTCACCACCGGCCAGACCGCCCGGTTCCGCATCCCGCGCCATCAGCGCTACGCCGCGGAGCTGGAACTCATCGCCGACCCCATCGGATCGCGCTTCCCCATCCGCTCGGGGCCCGTGGTGGCCGCACCGGGCCAGCGCGTGCGCTGGGTGGTGCATACCAACGCGGGGATCAGGGCGCTGACGGTCTGGTGATGGCGGGAGGCGGGCGAGGGCGCGTCCGCGCCCTCGCGTGCCCCCGCCCGGCGGGGCCCGTACGCTCCGAGTATATCCGCTCCACTCCCCACAACGCTGTGCCGATTTCGAAACACCGTCCTCCCGCATCTCACCTCTTCTCGACCCGCGACCCCACCCGCCGCGGGGCACTGCGCCGGTGCGCGCTCTGCCTGAGCATCACCGCCGCCGCCTGCTCGAAGGCGAGCGAGGCGTGGATCGTGGACAGGTACCAGACCTACGAGTCGCACACCGCCGGGGACGTGGCCCAGGAAGCCATCCACGAGCGGTTCGGCGACGGATCCTCTCGGATCGTGGTCCGCCCCCCCC
>WGEM01000111.1 GCA_015492755.1 Gemmatimonadota bacterium
AGCAGGCGGAGCGGACGAGATCCTCCATCTCGCCGCGGCGTTCCGCACCCGAACTCTTGAGGTGGCGGTCGAGCACGACGGGTGTGACGCTTCCCCACGCGGCGGCTTCCCGCACGTAGCGCCGGGGGTCGAGTGAGCGCGCGCCGCTCCGGGCCGGTGTCAGATGCCAGGGAGCGCGCATGTCCGGGACCCGGAGCGCGATGACTCCCTGGGCGGCGTCTCCGGTGTTGCTCAGCGCGGCGACGGCTCGGAGAAAGGTCTGGCGCAGTTCGAATGCGTGCGGACCGGGTTCCCGCCACTTGGCGGCCACCGCGCTGGGTGGGAGGACCGCCAGTCCCATGAGCCGTCCGTCGGCATGCTCCCAACCCACGTTCGCGAGCGGGAGGATGGCCAGGTGGGTCTCCCTTGCCGGGGTGCCGTCTTCGTCGAGCCCTGTCACCCACGGAGGCGGGGGCGCGTCGTTGGCCCGGAGCCATGCGTCCGCCAACGCCGCTCGGAACGCGTCTGCGACGCGGGCGGCTGCCCGGAGGTCGGGGCGCATTCCTCCTGCATGCTCCAAGACCAGCCAGTCGTGCGGCTCCGGCGAGAAGGGAGGCGGCTCCCGCTCCGGCACCGGGGCCTGGCCCGCACGGCTCGAGGGGCGGGGTCTGGCGCCCACCGCTCCCTCGAGGTGGCGGCGGTAGAGGATCTCCAGCTCCGCCAGACGGCCCTCATACGGGACGTGCCGGGCTCCGCGCGTCTCCAGCTCCGGAGGGGCGTCGGTTCTGAAGTGCATCCGCACGAGGCTGGAGGAGTGCCCCACGTAGCTCGTGCGGTGGGCCAGCCGGATGAGCGCCTCCAGGTGCTCCCCGGGCTCCGCGTCGGACCAGACCAGAGCGAGGTGTACCGGCTCGTCGGCGTCCAACGCCACGGCCGGGAAGGTCCTCGCTTGCCGTTTACGTTCTGCGGGGAGCACCTCCAGCTTCTTGGGATCGTTCGGAGGGACGTAGACGGTGACGGTGTCACGGGGCCACGCTTGCGGGGTGACACCCAGCACGGGAGGCTCCTGCGACTCCAGCCACTCCAGCGCGGCGCGCTCCTGCGCGTCCTCTCCGCCGGCGCCCCAGCTCGCTACCAGTGCTGAGAAGATCCGGTCGGGCTGGGGAGGCCAGTCCGGTGCGCGCTCCGCCGGATTGCGGGCGAGGCGCGCCGTGCCGGACGGCCATGAAATCTCGAGTGCCAGCATGGTCTACGCGTCCTCGCCGCCCTCGTCGGAGAGCGCCTTCTCCTGCGCCAGACGAACCAACTTCACGAGCTTGTCCTGCGGCTCGAGGATCACAGGCTCAGGGTTGAGGTCGAACCCTGCCGACACCGCCTCGTCGAATGCCGCTTCGCAGAGCGCTGCCGCCTCGTCGGGGTCCAGCGTGATCTCGCGCACCGAGCCGTCGAACGAGACGATCTCGAGGGGCGCCAGGCCGTCGCATACCAGGTCGCAACGGGAACGGAGCGCCATGCCCTGCCGGTTGGACTCCGTCGCCGCCACGAGGGCCAGCGCGGCGAGGTAGCTCCGAGCCGCGAGATTCTTCCGCTCGTCGGACCCGAACCGGAGCCGGCGGAGACCGGCGAGGGTGAGTACCGTCGTCTGGAGGGCGTAGCCGCAGGTGACGCCCAGAGGGTCGATGCTGGGGGTGATGTTGCCGTGATTGATCTCCGAGGGGCGCACCTTCTTCGCCTTGCCTTCGAGTTCGTCCTTGTCGAGGGCCCACTCGCCGTCGGCGGTCTTGAAGACTTCGATGGAGCGGGGGATCCCCAGCGGGTCGATGCGGCTGCCGGTGCGGCGTCCGGCGGTCCGGAGGGTGATCTCGCCGGTGTTTCGGTTCACAAGCTCGTCTGCGGGGACATTCACGCCGATGATCTCCGATGTGATGGCCCGTGCGAACTTGGCGCCCAGCCCTCCGCCCTCTCCCGTCGAGTTCCATGCGCCGAAGACGAGCGCCGAAGGAGCGGCTTCGAAGATGGCCGACGCATCTTCCGGGGTGGCGAGCTTGAGTCGCTTGCCGAGCTCGCTGTTGCGGAAGGGAACGCCGTCGAGCTGACTGTCACGCAGGATGGCGTCGAAGATGCGGTGGGGGGCGTCCAGGACGCTGATGCGGCCCACCGCATCGAGTCCGGCCGCGGCGAAGTCCACCACCAGTCGCGGGAGGCGGATGCGCTCCGCCTCTGCGGCCGCCAGGAGCGCCTCCTCCATCCGGTTGGCCTGGCTCTGCACGCTGTCGATGAGCACGCAAATCTGCTCCTCGTCTCCCACCCGCCGCCGCTCGAAAACGTGCACGGGGCCTCGGTCCCCCGGGTAGGTAGGCGGAAAGATCTTGTCGCCCTGCCCGCCGGCCGGCTGAAGACGCTGCCTGCGCCGGATGGCTGCGTGGCTCGTGAGGGTATCCTGAAGCGTCGTGTAATCCATGGAGACCTCCTGACCTGAGAGGATCGGTGTGGTGGGTGCCGTGCGGGTCGCCTCGAGGGGCTCTCGACGTGGTCGAGCGTCGCCCCTCAGGCACTGGTCCCGGCTCGGGCGGAACTGTGGGGCGGCGGAGCAGCTCAGGGAGGGAGGGGGAGGTGCCTCCCAGGGCTCCGAAGGCGGTGTCGCATTGAACGCACTCCTGCTGTTCGTGTCATCCTCCCGACAGTAAGGCGGGGGTGTGACAACGAGGGAATCCAGCAGGGGGGCTGCCGGCGGAGGCCGGATCGCCAACGGAAGTCGCGGGTGCCCGGCTGTCAAGGGGGGTGCAACCCCGCTCCTCGCCGCTCGGTGTCACACCCCGCTCGTACCATAGGAATACACACCCGCGTTCATGCCCCGCCCCGCAGAGCCTGCAGTCCGAAGGAGGTGAGGTCCATATGAGTGACGGCTCCGCGGATTCCGATCTCCTGCCGCTCCGTATGGTGGTGGAGTTCGTCTACTGCCCCCGACTCTTCCACCTCATGCACGTGGAGGGCCGGTGGGCGGACAACACCTACACGCTCGAAGGCACGGAGGCCCACCGGAGGCTGGATCGCGCTCCTGGAGCGCTGCCGCCGCCCCCGCCGCAGAGTGATGAACCGGAAGGGGGCGAGAAGGACCGTACTGAGGAGGACGAGCGCCCGCAGGTCGTACGGTCCGTTGCCCTCGACTCCGTACGCCTGGGGATCTCCGCCCGACTCGACCTGATGAGTCTCGAAGGTGATCGGGCCGTGCCGGTGGAAACCAAACGGGGTCGGGTTCCCTCCAATCCGGAGCGAAGCTGGGAGCCGGAGCGGGTGCAGCTCATGGCTCAGGGCCTTCTCCTGCGTGAGCAGGGATACACGTGCGATCATGGCGTGATCTACTACGCCGGTTCTCGCAGGAGGGTGGAGATCCCCTTCACGCCGGAGTTGGAAGCCCGGACACTCCGCTACATCGAAGCGGCACGAGGAGCTTCGCGTCGTAGGACGCTGCCCGACCCGCTGGAAGACAGTCCCAAGTGCATCGGTTGTTCGCTGGCAGGCATCTGTCTGCCGGACGAGACCCTGGCGCTGCGCATCGCGCCGCCGGACCCGCCGGAGCACGGGTTCGAGGCGGTGCGCAGGCTCTACCCCGCCCGGGACGACGCCGTACCCCTGTATGTCCAGGAACAGGGCAGCCGTGTGGGAAAGTCCGGCGGAACGCTCGTGGTGCGGAAGGGAGACGAGAAGCTGGGCGAAGCCAAGATCAAGGACGTGAGCCAGCTCGTGCTCTGCGGGAGGGTGAGCATCTCACCGCAGGCGATGCACGTCCTGTGCGAGGCGTCGGTCCCCATCGTTCTTCTTTCCCGGGGCCACTGGTTCTACGGCCTCGTGCGGGGCATGGGGCTCCGGAATGCATATGACCGCGCCGCTCAGTTCGAGACGGCCAGGCAACCCGAGAAGTGCCTGGAGTTCGCCCGTGCCGTCGTACTGGCGAAGGGAACGAATCAAAGGCGACTCCTGGTACGACACCTTCCCGACCGGGGGCGACCGACGACCACCGAGATCTCGACGCTCCTGAAGAAGGTGCCGCATGCTACCGACCTGGACGAGCTACTCGGCCTCGAAGGTGCGATTGCGTCGAAGTACTTCGGCCGCTTTGCGGAACTCCTCAAGGACGGTGGAATGGTTGGGGAGTGGGGCTTTGACCGTCGGAACCGCAGGCCTCCCACCGACCCCGTCAACGCGATGCTATCCTTTGGGTATGCCCTGCTGGTGAAGGAATGCACTGTGGCACTTCTTTCCGAGGGACTCGATCCGTGGTGGGGTCTCTATCATCAGCCTCGGCACGGTCGGCCGGCGCTGGCCCTCGACCTCATGGAGGAGTTTCGACCCCTCATCGTGGATAGTGCCGTTCTTTCGGCGGTGAACAATCAGATGGTGAGCCCGAAGGACTTCATCCGCAGTGGAGAAGCCTGTCTGATGGAGGCGAAGGCGCGGAAAGCGTTCATTCGGGCCTATGAGATCCGCATGGACCAGCTTCTGACACATCCGCTGTTCGGATATCGGTGCTCATGGCGCTCCATCATCCGCGTACAGGCTCGGTTGCTGGCTCGCTGGCTCAGAGGCGACGTACCCGCGTATCGCGGAGTCACCACCCGCTGAAGGGAACTCGATGGCACGCCGCTACGTGGTATCGTACGATATCTCCGACGACAAGCGCCGGCAGAAGGTCTTCAAGGCGCTCCACGGCTTCGGGGATCACGTTCAGTATTCGGTGTTCATGTGCGAACTCTCCGATACGGACCTGGTGCGGATGCGCACGCTCCTGAGACAACTCATCCACGAGCGTGAGGATCAGGTGCTCATAGCCGATCTCGGGCACGCCGACGCTCCGGTATCCTCGCGCGTCAGAGTCCTCGGTCGGGCACTGCTGCCCCCCAGCAGGACGGTGGTGATATGACCCGTCACGCTCTCGAGGGGTCTGGTGGTGCCGAATCTGCGGGCATTGCTCGAAGCCCAAGGGAGATTCTAACTTGCGGCACGGCGTACCCCACATCTGGGCTCGCGGCGGACCCCTCGTGCGGGGGGCACTCGAAATCGCCCGCGCAATGTTGTGTTACCAAGCGGGTTACGACGCGGGCTGTCCTTCCCGGCCTCAGGGTCGGGCCTCATTGAAGCAGCATCTGATACGCCAGCTCGCTCTTGCGCCCCGCCTTGTCCTTCCCGGCCTCAGGGTCGGGCCTCATTGAAGCGAAGCGATGGTCTTAGACCGGGGTGGGTC
>WGEM01000112.1 GCA_015492755.1 Gemmatimonadota bacterium
CCACGCGGCGCTGGGCGAGCTGTACGTGCCGGAAGAATCGCTGAACGATCCCGCCTCCCTCTTCCACGACCTGTTCCGCTACGACCGCTGCCGCGGGCGGGAGCGCCTCGGCTTCCAGGACTTCTGGACCTGCAACATCTCGTTCAAGCGCGACTTCATGCTGGAGCACGGGATGTTCGACGAGACGCTCGCCTACTACGAGGATGTGGAGTGCGGCTACCGCCTGGAACGGAACGGCATGCACCTCCACTTCCTCCCGGAAGCGCGCGGCCAGCACCTGCACCAGCTACGGTTGGAGCGGATCCCCCAGAAGGCCTGGGCCATCGGGCAGGGCCTCTTCGAGTTCGAGAGCCGCATGCCCGGGCCGGTGGCCCGGGAGATCCGCGCCCGCCACGGAGTGCTGAGCCGCGATCTCCCCTCGCGGGTCCTGGCCCGCCGCCTCCTCAATCGCGCCGGCTTCGCCGCCCTCGCCAATCCGCTGATCCTGCCGCTCCTCGCCGGGATCGCACGCCGGAGCCGGAAGCGCACCCGGACCACCGACCTCTACTACTACGTGCTCTTCCGGCGACACATGCGGGCGGGGTACCGGGCGGCCCGCCGCACGGGGCGGATCGACACCCGGGGCGTATCGGCCCACCTGAGCTGATGGTTTCCGGGGACGGCGCCTCAGCGCCGCACCAGCGCCAGCCTGGCAGTTCCCGGAGTCAGCGCCTCAGCGCCGCACCAGCACCAGCGAGGTGGCGGAGTGGGCCGGGAAGCGGTAGACGAACGAGCGGCCCTGCACCGTCACCTCCGAGGCCCCGAAGGTGATCTCGCCCTCGCCCCCCCGCAGGAACCGCGGGTTGCGGGAGGCCCGGGCCTGCTCGGGCACGCGCACGTTGGGAGCCTCGACGATCCCGGTTCCGGTATGGGCGTCCATCCCCGTGCCGTTGAGCGTCCAGGCGGTGGCGCCGGGCGCCGGCTCGAAGCCCGTCAGCGTGATGGCGGCGTCGATGGGCCGCTCGAAGTGCCGGTTGATTCCCAGGATGTAGAGCCGTGAGCCGTCGTCGCTGAGGCTCGCCACCAGGTCCAGGTAGGGCGCGTCCTGCACGGCATCGACGTAGCCCACGGCACGGGTGTCGAAGGTGGGGCCGTCGGTGGTGGAGGCCACCAGCAGCTCCCCGAAGTGGCGTGTGAAGAGCTGGAAGGCGTAGTAGCGCGCCGTGGGAATCCAGTCGGGACTGAGGGGAAACTCGGTGTTCCTCGAGCCGATGGCCCCGTAGACGCTGAAGTCGTTCAGCATCTGGAAGTTGGCCACGCGCACCCGGGGCGACTCGACGAACGTCTTCAGGACACTGGCGGCGAAGAGGGCCGAACCCAGCGTCTTGACGTGGTCCACCCACCGGCTGTTCAGGTCGAAGCGGAAGGCGGGGCCCCACTCGGTGACGGCGATGTCGATGGGCGCAGCCTTCCCCGCCGGGGTGTACCGGTCGATGGTATCGGACACGGCCCGGAGGTTCCCGGCGATGAGCTTCGGCGCCGCCAGCATGGCCTGGTAGACCGCCTCGAAGTCGGCGTCCTCGTCGGTGATGAGGGGCGCGTAGGCGTTGTGGATCGAGACCAGGTCGATGCGCTCTCCCTGGCTCCGGAGCACGGTGCGGAGCCAATCCGGGTATCCGACGAAGGCGTACGCACCCTGGTTCACGCCTCCGATGGCGGCGAGGATGATGCCGGGGTCGGCGGCGCGCATGGAGTCGGCGAACTCTCCGAACCGGCGGGCGTAGCTCCGGGGGTCGACGGTCACCGCCTCCGAGACGGGCGTGGGGAGTCGGAGGTAGAGCTCGTTGCCCACCTCCCAGTAGCGCACCCTCCTCTGCTCGCCGTTGACGTAGCGTACCCATCCGGCGGCCTCCGCCGCCGTGCCGGTGCCCGCGTTCACGGTGATGAGCAGCTCGGCGCCTACCCCCCGGGCGAAATCCAGCGCCTCCGCGGTTCCGAAGAGCGGCCTGGACTCCTCCCTCCGCCCGGGCTGGTGCCGCACCACCGGCCGCTCGCCCCGGGGCCCCACGCCGTCCCGCCAGTGGTAGAAGTCCGACAGGTACCCACCCGGATAGCGGAGGAGCGTGACGCCCAGATCGCGGGTCAGCTCCACGAGGCGCGGATCGAGGCCCTCCCGCCGCTCATCCCAGATCCCCAGCCCGTTCCAGCGCCACTCCACGTTGGCGCCGTACAG
>WGEM01000113.1 GCA_015492755.1 Gemmatimonadota bacterium
GTCAACCGCTGTTGGCGCTTGATCTGAGAAGCCGTAGCTACCAGTGCGGAGAGCCGGTTCGGGGTCCGCCGAAACGCTTCGCGTGTGTCCGTGGGAGCGATCCACGCCATGGAGGAGCTGGTGGGCGCGTACCTCTCATAGTTCACCTGTCCGCGGTCCCACCCCGGGTCTATCTTTGCGCCCGTGACCAGTCCTCAGACCGCTGCGATGTCCGCCGCACCCCGACTCCTCTCCGCGCTTGCGGATCTCCAGGGGCGCCACCCGCTGGACCGCAAGATCCTGGTGGCTCGCACCGCCGGCGCCGGCCGCGAGGTGCTGCGGCGTCTTGCCCGGGAGGGCGGGGGTTGGATGGGCTTCGAGGTGATGACGCCGGCGCCACTGGCTGCACGGATCGGGCGTGACTCCCTGGAGCGCCAGGGACGGCATCCCACCGACACCTTCGAGACGCAGGCGCTCCTGGACGAGGCACTGGACGCGGCACTCCGCGGCGTGGAGGCCGCGCTGGCCGAACTCTCCGAAGGGCTGGGTTTCCGCCAGCGCATGCACGAGGCGGTCACGGCCCTCCGCCTGGCCGGGGTTACGCCCCAGCGACTGAGGCAGGGCCGCCTCAGCGATCCGGCGAAGCAGGGCCTCCTCATCCGGATGCTGGAGCGCTACGAGCGGCTGCTCCACGAGCGACGCCGCGCCGACCTGGCGGACGTCTTCCTGGCGGCGCTGGAGGTGCTGGAGCGTGAAGGCGCGCGGCTCCCCTCCTCCCTGGGCTGCGACGGGGTCTGGCTGGAGCCGGGGCTCTCCACGCGGGGGCTGGCGGGCCGCCTGCTCACGGAGCTCCTCCGGCGGGGCGCGCGGGTCCTGCCCGGGGATCCGGTGGTGGGGCTGGAGCACCCCGACGGCGTGCTGCGGCGGGCTGACGCCGACGGCGGCGGTCCCTCCGCCGCCCTCTCGTACTTCTTCCAGCCCGACGCATGTCCACCCGAGACACCCTCGCCCCGCATCCGGCTCTTTCGCGCGGGATCCGTCACCGACGAACTGAGGCACGTCCTCCGACTCGTGGTGGCGTCGGGTGCGCGCTGGGACGACGTGGAGATCATCACACCCGATCCCGCGGCGTACGGCTCGGCGCTGCACGCGCTCTCCACCCAGCTGGGGGTGCCGGTGACCTACGCGGTGGGTCTGCCGGTGGAACGGACCCGCCCGGGCCGGGTGGTGCGCACCTACCTGGAATGGGTCCGGGCGGGCTTCCCGGCGGATCCCATCCGCCGCCTCCTGGAGGCGGGCGATCTCCGCCCGCCTCGCTCGTCGGAACTGGGGCGGCGGGTGGAGGCGGGTGATCTGGCTCGCCGCTTCCGCTCCCTCAGGATCGGCTGGGGCCGGGAGCGGTACCGCAAGCAGCTCCGGCGAGCGCTGGAAGGGGTGGAGCGTATGCGGCCGGGCCCGCACGAGGCTCCGGAGGCGTTCGAGGAACGGCGGGACCGCACGCGTGCCGAGCTCCGGGCGCTCCGCCGGGTGCTGGTGCCGGTGCTCCGCGAGCTGCGGTCGGTGCCGGACCGGGTGGGTGCGCCCGCCCGCCCGGTGTCGCCGGCGGAGCTGGCGCGCGGCCTCGCCGTCTTCCTGAGGCGGGTGCCCCGGGGGAGGGGCGCCGACGCGGAGGCCCGCCACCGCATCGACGAGATTCTCGAACGCGTGGAGGCGACGCTCCGGCGCCGCACCGACTTCGAGGCCGCCGTGGCGATCCTCCGGCGCCACCTGGAGATCCGCGTGCGCGCGCCGTCGCCCCGGGACGACGACGACTCGCCCGGCCACCACTCCGAGGGGGCACCCTGGTCGTCGCGGGAGGGGCACCTCCACCTGGCGGATCTGGAGCACGGCGGCCACACCGGTCGGAGGCACGTGTTCTTCGTGGGGATGGACGCCGACCGCATCCCCGGCGCCGTCCTGCAGGATCCGGTACTCCTGGACTCGGAGCGTCGCGTGCTGAGCGAGGGACTCCCCGCCTCCACGGAGCAGCTCCGGGAGCGCATGTGGCACCTTGGCTCCCTCCTGACGCGTCTGGGCGACGCGCACCTCACCATGAGTTATACCGCGTGGGAGCCCACCGAAGCCCGGGTGGTGGCCCCGTCGCCGCTCCTGCTTCAGGCGCTTCGTCTCCGGGAGCGGGACGCCACGCTGATGTACGAGGACCTCAGGCGCGCGCTGGGACCGGTGGTCTCCCGCATCCCGCCGGAAGGCGCGCCTCCGCTGGACTCCGACGACGTGTGGCTGGCGGCGCTCCGTTCGGAGGGGGCGTTGCGGCGTGGTGTGGATGAGCTCCGTCGCGCATACCCTGCGCTGGACCGGGGGCTGGCGGCGCGGGAGCTCCGACTGCAGAGCTCCGGCGCTCCCGGGGCGGTGCACGGCGTCATCACGCCCCGCCCCGATGTGCTGGATCCCCGGCGCAACCCCGCGCTGGTGGTTTCGGCGAGCCGGATGGAGACGCTGGGGACCTGCCCGCTCCGGTACCTGCACGCGCAGGTGCTCCGTGTGGCGCCGCCCCGCGATCCGCGGCTCGATCCGGACCGGTGGCTGGACGAGCTCCTCCGGGGCAGCGTGCTCCACAGCGTATTCGAGCGCACGCTCCGCCGAGCCCGCCAGGAAGGCGTCGGGCCCGCCGATGACGCGCTGGAGCGAGTGGCGCTGGAGGAGCTGGCGGCGGAGCTGCCGCGCGCGGAGGACGAGATGCCCAGCCCGGGAGACGGGGTGCGGCGCCGTGAGATCTCGGCGCTGGAGGACGACGTCCGCGCCTTCGTACGCATGATCCGGCGCGCGCCGCTGCAGTGGGTGGCGCTGGAGCGCCCCTTCGGGCTCCGCGGGGAGGGCCCCGTGGAGGTGGAGCTCCCCGGCGGGACCATCCGCCTCCGGGGGACCATCGACCGGGTGGACGAGGATCTGGAGGGCCTCCACGTCATCGACTACAAGACGGGCAGTCCGCGTCGATTCGAGGCGAAGTACGGCGTATTCGACGGCGGCCGGCGGCTGCAGATCGGCATCTATGCCGCGGTGGCTGAGCGACTCTTCCAGAGGAACGTGGCCCGGGGGGAGTACCACTTCCCCACCCGTCGGGGTGAGCATCGGGTGGTGGCGTACACCCGCGCCCAGCTCGCCCGGGTGCCGGAGCTTCTCGACCTCCTCTGCGAGACGGCGGCGGCGGGGACGTTCCTCCCCACCGACGAGGCCGACGACTGCACGTTCTGCGACTACCGGGCGGTGTGCCGGGTCCGGGAAGGCCGGAACGGTACGGAGTCGCCGCTGGCCGGGTGGTCGAAGGCGGCGCTGGAAGACGGACGGATGCCGCAGGTTCGGCTCCTGCGGCAGGTGCGCAGATTCGAGCAGTAAGGCTCAGGCGGGGACCTCACCCCGGAGGATCGCGGCGAGGTGGACCGCGTCCAGGTTGCCGCCGGAGATGACGGCCACCACCGGGCCCTCGTCCGTTCCGGGAAGCCGCCCGTCGAGCGCTGCGCGCGCCGCCGCCAGCGCCGCGCCACCGGCGCCCTCCGCCACCACGTGGGGTCCGGTGGCCAGCGTTCGGATGGCGTCGCAGACCTCCGCCAGGCTCACCACCATCGAACCCGCCAGCAGCTCGCGCGCCTGGGCGCGGAGGCGGTGCCGGTGCCCTACGCCGAGTGGTGGCGCGCGATGGCGTCCAGCTTCGTGCGGGGAGCGGTGTCGGGGACCACCACGCGGCACCGCACGCCCGCCGCC
>WGEM01000114.1 GCA_015492755.1 Gemmatimonadota bacterium
AAGAGACAGCTCCCGGCCCAGCTCCCCCACCAGGCGGCGGATGTCCACCCGCTGGTTGGGGTCCAGCCCCTCGGTGGGCTCGTCCAGGATGAGCACCTCGGGCCGGTGAAGGATGGCCGCGGCCATCCCCACCCGCTGCCGGTACCCCTTGGAGAGCTCGCCCACCGGGCGGTAGAAGACCTCGGCGATCCCCGTCTCGTCCACCGCGTCGGAGATGCCGGACCGGGCGGCGGCCTCGTCCAGGCCCCGGAGCTCCGCCACGTAGTCCAGGTACTCCGCCACCAGCATCTCGTCGTACAGCGGGTTGGACTCGGGCAGGTACCCCACGCGGCGCTTCGCGCCCACCAGGTCGCGGGCGATGGGCGCGCCGTCGAAGAGCACGGATCCCTCATCGGGCTGCAGCGTACCGGTGAGCATCCGCATCGTGGTGGTCTTACCGGCGCCGTTGGGCCCCAGGAACCCCACCACCTCGCCACGGTTCACCTGGAACGAGAGCCGGTCCACGGCCACCAGGGATCCGTAGCGCTTCGTCACCCCCTCCACTGAGATCATCGCACCCTCGGGCTGTTGGAGCAGTCGAGCCGGCCGCCCGACGCTCGGTTCAGCACGAGGGTGGGCCGGGGCCCACCGCGTCGGGCGGAGAAGCGCGCGAACCCTGCCTCGCGCGTGGGCGAGGCAGGGGCGTCCGATTCTAAAAAGGGGAATGGGGCGTGTCCACCGGTCGGAGCGGGCGCCGGAGGCGCCACTTGCGTGGGGGGACCTCGGCCCCGACCGTGGAGCAGCGTCGCCCCCGATCCCGGCGCCGCCGGCGTGCATCCACACGGCCCGGCACGCTCCCCGGATCCACGGGGCGGGCGCCACACCCCGGCAGGCCGCTTCATCCCTCCCTGGAGCATCACCATGTACCGACGCCGACCCTCCCCCACCGCGGTCCTCTCCGGCGTTCTGGCCGTCCTCCTGTGGGGCGCGCGTCCCCTCACGGCCCAGGACGCGTCGCTGGGCGAGATCTCCTTCCCGAACTCGGGGGCCGCGGCGGCGCAGGAGCCCTTCCTCCGGGGCGTGCTCCTCCTCCATTCCTTCGAGTTCGAGGACGCCGCCGAAGCGTTCCGGGAGGCGCAGGAGGCCGATCCCGGCTTCGTCATGGCCCACTGGGGCGAGGCCATGACGTACAACCATCCCCTGTGGCGCCAGCAGGACCGCGCCCGGGCCCGGGCCGTGCTGGAGCGGTTGGGACCCGACGCCGACGCCCGCGCCCGGGCCGCGTCCACCGAGCGGGAGCGCATGTACCTGGCGGCGTTGGAGGAGCTGTACGGCGAGGGGACCAAGACGGAGCGGGACCGGCGGTACATGGAGGCGATGCGCCGCCTGCACGAGGCGTATCCCGAGGACCTGGAGGCGCGGACCTTCTACGCCCTCGCCATCCTGGGGACCACCGACGGCACCCGGGACTTCGGCACCTACATGCGCGCGGCGGCGGTGGCGCAGCCTGCGATGGACGCGAACCCCCGCCACCCGGGAGCGCTCCACTACCTCATCCACTCCTTCGACGACCCGGTCCACGCGCCGCTGGGCCTCCCGGCGGCCCGGGCGTACGCGGAGGTGGCCCCCGGCGCGGCGCACGCCCAGCACATGACGTCCCACATCTTCCTGGCCATGGGCATGTGGGACGACATGGTGGCGGCCAACGAGCGGGCCCGGGACGTGCAGGACGCACGCCGGCGCGACCTGGGCCGCCCGCCCAACGTGTGCGGCCACTACACCTCATGGCTCCACTACGGATACCTGATGCAGGGACGCCCCGAGGCCGCCACCGGCGTCATGGCGGCCTGTCAGGAGCGGATGCGGGCGAATCCGACACCCTCCGAGGAGGGGTACTACGCCTCCATGCGAGCCCGCCAGATCCTGGACCTGGAGGACTTCGGCCAGATCGACCGCTGGAACACCCGACCGGCGGCGCCCCGGGCCGCCTGGGTCTACGACTTCGTGTCGGCCTACGCCGCGGTGCGCACCGGTGCGGGAG
>WGEM01000115.1 GCA_015492755.1 Gemmatimonadota bacterium
CCTCCCCCTCGCCGGGTACGGGGAGCGGGCGCCACAGGGTCCACGCCGCCAGGAGGACCAGCGCCACCGCCAGCACCCGCTGGAAGGCCAGGTCCCCGATGCGCACCGCGGCCACCGTGCCGGCGACCGCCCCGGCCACTGCCGGAAGGAGCGCCAGGCGGAGCCACGGACCCGGGATGAGCCCCCGCCGCTGGAAGCTCCAGGATGCGCCCACGTTCTGGATGAGGATCGCCACCCGGTTGGTCCCGTTGGCCACGGTGGGGGGAAGGCCCAGGAAGATCATCACGGGAAGGGTGAGCATCGACCCTCCTCCGGCGATGACGTTGAGCACCCCGGCGACGAGGCCCACGCCGAAGAGGATGAGGGCGGTGGTGAGGGGCTCGGCCACGGAGTCGCATCCTGGTGAACGGGAAGAGGCGCCGCCCCCCTCGGAGGGCGCGGGCCCGGTGAAGGTGGGCCGTGCCCCTCCCCGCGTCCATGCGGAGAAGCGAGCGGCCGGCCCGGACACGGAGCTCCTCCGCACCACAACGACGGGAGCCCCGCCACCCGGAGGCGGCGGGGCTCCCCCCTTCTCTGCGGACGCCGGGCGCCCGCCGGTTCAGGTCAGAAGTTCACCTGGAAGCCGATGTTGAAGGTGCGGGGCGTGCCCAGGAAGACCTCGGCGTCGTCCGCGTCGTGATCCTTGTCGAAGCTGTTGAACCTCGAGTTGTCCCGCGAGTCCTGCACGTACATCCCGTCGAACAGGTTGTACACGTTCGCGAAGATGCGCAGGTCACCCGCGGAGGGGAGGATGTCCCCGAGCCGGTAGGCCGCGTGGAAGTCCCACACGGTGTATCCGGGCGCCTGCCAGGGCTGGATCCCCGCCTCCGAGGCGTCCGTCCGGCTGAACGGGTTGAAGTCCGAGTAGTGCTTCGCGAAGCTCTTGCCCTGAAGCCGGAGGTACATCCCCTCCACAGGGAAGAGCGACACGGCGTACGCGAACTGAACCTGGGGCGCGTCACCGACCTTCAGGTCCTTGATGAAGAAGTTGAAGGTCTGGGTCTCGGCCTGGAAGTCGTCGGGCTTGTAGGTGCCCGTCACGTCCTTCAGATACTTCCAGTTGGCCACGGACGCCGCCACGTCGAAGCGCACCTGGTCGTTGGGCTGATAAGCCCCCTGGGCCTCGATCCCCATGTGCCGGGCGTCCACCCCCAGCAGGTTCACCAGCCCGTCCCGTCCGTCACCTTCCAGGTTCCGCACGAAGACGTTCCGGGTCCGGTCCTTCCAGGTGGTGTGGTAGAGGTTCAGGTCGAAGGAGACTCCCCGGTCCATGGACCGGAACTGAACCCCCGCCTCGAAGGAGAGGAACTTCTCGTTCTTCGGATCCGGGTTCTTGACGCCGTTCCGGTCGTCGATCACCCCGTCGAAGATGGGCACCTTCGACACGAAGCCGGCGTTCCCGAAGACGGACCACTCCTGCGTCAGGTTGCGCACCGCGCCACCCTTGATCTGGTAGCCGCTGATATTGCCGCTGGAGATCTTCAGCTGGCCGCCGTCGGGGCCCTTCTTGAAGTGGTCCGTGTAGTCGTACTTGTTCTGGGCCCACCCCACCATGCCGTAGAACGATCCGTCCTGACCGTTCTTCTCGGCCTGCAGGTAGGTGCCCAGCCAGTTGATCTGGTTGGTGTTGTAGTAGTTGATCTTGTCGCCCAGACCCCGCTGCTTCTCGGCGTCGGTGGTCCAGAACTGGGAGCCCCGGGTCTCGAAGTAGTACTGGCCGCCCAGGAGGTCACGCACCTCGCGGTAGTGGTCCACCTCCGCGGTCCGCCAGTCGATGCCCGCCTCGGCCGTCCACCCGGCGGAGAAGTCCTTCCGGAGCTTGGAGATGGCCCCCAGCGTCCACTGGTTGTTCACCGAGTTGCGCAGGATGTAGCCGGCGGAGCCGTCGGACCGGGCCCGGTTCTTGGCGATGGTCCCGTTCCAGTCCGGAACCCGCTGGGTGAAGGTGTAGTCGAACGCCGCGTTGCGGCTCGAGCCGTACGTGCCGGTGCCCCCGCCGTTGCCGCCGGAGTAGTACGCCACCGTGGAGAGGGTGAGGCCCCCGCCGAAGTAGGAGTACCAGTTCAGGTTCACCTGAGGCTTGTGGAAGTAGTTCTCCCGCTCGTTGATGAAGTTGGGATCGCGGCGGGAGAAGAGGCCCGAACCCGGACCCGTGCTGGTGTACTGCTGCCCGGTGTAGGAGGCGCTCACCGAGTTGACGTTGGGGCTCCACTTCCGGCCCGCCTCTGGGAACTTGCCCAGCGCCGCCTGCTCGTAGCTGTCCAGGGAGCGGGCGAAGTCGTGGGAGAGGGTGCCGATGTTGAGCCGGTACAGGTTCTGCCCGTGGCGCTGCGGGGCGCCC
>WGEM01000116.1 GCA_015492755.1 Gemmatimonadota bacterium
AAGCCACCATGGAGCTGGTGGCGCGCGGCGATGACGGCGATGACCGAGCCCACGGGCGTCGTGCCTCCCTCGGGGAGGAAGATCTTACGGAGCACGCCGTCCCCGCGCGCCACCAGCTCCATGGTGGCTTTGTCCGTCTCGATCTCCGCCAGAACCTCGCCGCTGGAAACCTCGTCGCCTTCCTTCTTCAGCCAGCGGACGAGCTGCCCCTCCTCCATGGTGGGGCTGAGGGCTTCCATGTGAACTTTGGTGGCCATACGTGCGCCTCCGCTGCGCCGCGCCCGTCTAGAGGGTTATCGGTAGAGCACCCGGTTGCACGCCTCGACGACGCGATCCGCCGAGGGTTTGGCCAGGTTTTCCAGATTCTTGGCGTAGGGCATGGGGACGTCCGCCTGCGTCACCCGCACCACCGGCGCGTCCAGGTGGTCGAAGGCCTCCTCCTGGATGAGCGCCGCGATCTGTGCGCCGGTGCCGGCGTAGGGCCAGCCCTCCTCCACGTAGACGGCACGGTTGGTCTTGCGCACCGTGGTCAGGATGGCGTCCACGTCCAGTGGCCGCAGCGTGCGGAGGTCCAGTACGTCGGCGCGGATCCCCTCCTTCTCGAGTTTCTGCGCCGCCTGGAGCGCCACATGCACCATCTTCCCGTGGGTGATGATGCTCACGTCTTCACCCTCGGCCTTGAGGTCCGCCACGCCCAGCGGGATGACGAAGTCGTCGTCGGGGACCTCGCCCTTGAGGTTGTAGAGGAGCTCTCCCTCCATGAACGCCACCGGATCGTTGTCGCGGATGGCGGCCTTCAGGAGCCCCTTGGCGTCGGCGGGCGTGGCGGGCGTCACCACCTTACAGCCCGGCGCGTGGGTGTAATAGGTCTCACACGCCTGGCTGTGCTGCGCCGAGAGCTGCAGCGCCGCCCCGGTGGGTCCGCGGAAGACGATGGGAATGGGGATCTGCCCGTCGGACATGTAGAGCATCTTCGCCGCCGAGTTCACCACCTGATCCAGCGCCAGGAAGGCGAAGTTGAAGGTCATGAACTCGATGACCGGCCGGAGCCCCGCCATGGCGGCGCCCACGCCCAGGCCGGCGAAGCCCAGCTCGCTGATGGGCGTATCCCGAACCCGCCACTCGCCGAACCGGTCCAGGAGGCCCTTCGTCACCTTGTAGGCGCCGTCGTACTCGCCCACCTCCTCGCCCATGATGAAGACGTCGGGGTCGCGCTCCATCTCCTCGCGCAGCGCCGCGTTGAGGGCCTCGCGGTAGGTGATGACGCTCATCGTCCACCTCCCTGCGAAGCGGAGCCGTCCGGAGCCTCAGGCCGGCCGTCGAAGAAGAGGCGCCCATTGGGGTTGATCTCCGCCCACACGTGCGTGTAGAGGGCCCCCGGCTCGGGCGGCGGCGAGGCGTCGGCGAACTCCGCCGCCTCGTCGGCGATGCGGCGCGCCTCGGCGTCCATCTCCTCCAGACCTGCCTGGTCCAGGATCCCCGCCGCGAAGAGCGTGTCGCGGAGGATGGCGATGGGGTCGTCGTGCAGCTTCTTCTCCTCCAGCTCCTCCACCGGGCGGTACGTGCCCGCCACCGGATCCGACATGGAGTGGCCCCGGAAGCGGTACGTCTCCACGTCCACGAAGCGGGGGCCGCCGCCACCGCGGACCTCCTCGATGAGATCGCGGAAGTGGGCGTAGGTGGCCAGGACGTCCTGGCCGTTCACCATGCTGGAAGGGATCCCGTAGGGCGCCGCCTTGGCGGCCATGTCGGTCTTCGACACGCGCCGGAAGGCGGTGCCCATGCCGTACTGGTTGTTCTCCACCACGTAGATGGCGGGGAGATCCCAGATCGCGGCCATGTTCAGCGCCTCGTGGAAGGCGCCCTGGTTCACCGCCGCGTCTCCCATGAAGACCAGCACCACCGAGTCCTCTTCGCGGTAGCGGATCTTCCACGCGATGCCGGTGCCCAGCGGCACCTGCCCGCCCACGATGCCGTGCCCGCCCATGAAGCGGCACGAGGCGTCGAAGATGTGCATGGAGCCGCCCTTCCCTCCGGAGGCGCCCCCGGCCCGGCCGTAGAGCTCCGCCATCACCGCGTTGGGGTGGACGCCCTTGGCGATGGCCTGGGTGTGCTCCCGGTAGGCGCTGATGACGTAGTCGTCGGGGCGGAGCGGCTTGATGGATCCCGCCGCGACGCCCTCCTGACCGATGTGGAGGTGGCAGAAGCCGCCGATCTTCCCGATGG
Source organism: Gemmatimonadota bacterium (assembly GCA_015492755.1). Lineage (GTDB taxonomy): Bacteria > Gemmatimonadota > Gemmatimonadetes > Longimicrobiales > Gaopeijiaceae > S146-37. Next base: position 2,227 of record WGEM01000116.1, read on the forward strand.
CGTAGGCCTCCTCCGCCTTCTCCTCGAACCGGCGGTAGAGGAGCATGTCGCGCATGAGCTCCAGCGCCAGCTCCTCGGAGATCCCGTACTCCTTCAGGGGATCACGCCTGCGGGAGGTACGGCTCGCCGACGTCGGCTTGCCGCCGCTTTTCTTCGCAGATCCCCCGCGCTTCGTGGTCTTTGCGTCGTCCTTTTTCGTATTGGCTCGGGCCATGTCAGGCTCCGTTCGTGTCGGTGCGGGCCGGTCCTCAGGCCCCCTTCATCGTCCGTCCGGGTCGCCCCAGCTCCAACTGCACCAGGTCGAGACGAACCTCGGCAGGCGCGGGCACGTCCGCCTCCATCACGTCCTGGATGGCGCCGGGTCCGCCCGCCTCCACCTCCCGCGCCTGTTCCTTGGCGTGGTAGCTGGAGCGCACCAGCGGCCCCGATTCCACGTGCCTGAAGCCGTAGACCTCCTCGCCCACCCGCTTCAGCTCGGCGAACTCCTCGGGCGTCACCCACCGCGCAACGGGGATGTGCATGGGGGAGGGCCGCAGATACTGTCCCAGCGTGAGGATGTCCACCGCCGCTTCCCGCAGGTCCGCCATGGCCTGCTCGATTTCGTGGCGCTCTTCGCCCATCCCCAGGATGATGCCCGTCTTGGTGCGCATGGTGGGGTCCATCTTCTTCACCGCGCCCAGGAGCGAGATGGAGCGCCAGTACCGACCTCCCGGACGCACGTCCGGATGCAGCCGCTCCACCGTCTCCAGGTTGTGCCCCAGGATGGCGGGGTGCGCCTCCACCACCGTGCGGAGCGCCTCCTCGTCACCCTTGAAGTCGGGAATGAGGACCTCCACCGAGCAGCCCGGCACGCGGGCGTGGATCTGACGGATGGTCTCGGCGTAGATGCCCGCCCCTCCGTCGGGGAGCTCGTCGCGGTTCACGCTGGTGATGACCACGTGCTCCAGCGCCATCTCTTCCACCGTCTCCGCCACCCGACGGGGCTCGTCCAGGTCCAGCTCGGTGGGCATCCCGTGCGCCACGCCGCAGTACTTGCACGCCCGGGTGCACACGTCCCCCAGGATCATGAAGGTGGCGGTCCCCGCCTCCCAGCACTCCCCGATGTTCGGACACCCCGCCTCCTCGCACACCGTGTGGAGGCTGCCGGAGCGCATCATCCGCTTGAGCCTCAGATAGTTGGGCCCGCCGGGGGAGCGCACCTTCAGCCATTCGGGCTTGCGGGCGCGGATGTCGATGGTCTCGAGCCCCTCGTGCGCACGGATGGCGCTGCGCCCCTTGGGCTTCACGACGCCGGTGTCCTTTCCGGCGGGCGCGTATCCGTACGTGGAGGTGGAACCGTTCTTCATGCCTGATGCCGTGTCTCGGGTCCTGGCGCGGAGCCGAAAAAGGTAGCCGCGACGGACCGGGAGTTACAAGTTGCCGCCCGTGCGAATCCTTTCGCGCCTCCCGTGACTCTCCAGAGGTGGAGGATGTCCATTGGTTCACCCGCGCGTTGCGGACTTCGTACCCGCCGCGCTATCTGAAGGAGGTCAACGATGCTGGAGAAACTCTTTCCCAGAAACGAGCACAAGGTGGAGCGGGTCCTGCGGGTCATCGTCGGAATCGGGCTTCTCAGCCTCGCCTTCACCGGCCCGAAGACGCCGTGGGGATATCTGGGCATCATTCCGCTGGTGACGGGTCTGGTGGGAAGCTGCCCGCTCTACACGCTGCTGGGGATCGGAACATGCCCGCGTGAAGGAGACTGCTGACGGAGAACTGCTGAAGCGGACGGCGGAGGGCGATCACGAGGCCTTCGAAGCCTTCGTGGATCGGCATGCAGGCTCCGTCTTCCGGTACCTCCGCCACCTGGCGGCCCACGACCAGGACGCCGAGGACGCGCTCCAGGAGACCTTCCTCGGCGTGTGGCGCTCGGCAGGCACCTTCCAGGGCCGTGGGAGCGCCCGGGCCTGGCTCATGACGGTGGCGAGGAACGCCCTCCGCCGTCAGCGGCGCCTCCGCGCCGGTGCCCCGGAGCGGGTGGAGTCGCTGGAGGAACTGGCGGAGCGTGCCGGTTGGGGAATCCCCGTGTGCGATGGAACGCTGGAGCGCATGACGCGGAAGGATCTGCTGGAG
>WGEM01000117.1 GCA_015492755.1 Gemmatimonadota bacterium
CCTCCCCCTCCGGCCCCGCCTTCGTGCGCGTCCTCGCTGGCATGTTCCTCTACCGCGAAGCCGTTCGTCACGTACCCGTTCAGGCCAAGTTGCCACGAACCGCTGCGGAAGCTGGCGCGTGCCATGACACCGACATCTGACGGAGTGGCGAGGATGGGCGCCGCGCCGAAGCCGGTCTCATGGTGTCCGAAGATCGGGGGCATGGTGGCCATCTTGTTGATCCACGTCGGGTGCAGGCGTTCACCGAACACGCCGAATGGGAGGAGGAACTTGCCCGCCACCACCGTCAGGTTATCTGATACCATGATGTCGGCCTGGGCGTACTCCAGTTGCGTTTCAGTAATGCCCTCTTCGAGTCCAAACTCGAGCTCGGCCTCGAAAAGGATCCGGTCCTGGAACTGAAACAGGAACAGAGGATTCACGCTGGCCTGAAAGGCGCTGGGGACACGGTTCGGACCGTCATTAGGCCGGTATGCGTGGCCCACCGTACCGTAGCCGCTGATCACCACGGCGTTCGTGGGCGCGATACGGTCGGCTCCCCGCACCTGGGCGGCGGCAGGCCCGCGCACGCCCATCAACAGCAGGAGCGCGGCAGCACCGGTGAATCCGCGCATCGTTCTCACTGTCATGATCCGTCTCCTTGTAGCGGACGTCCTGACTCGAAGAAGAAGCTACGTCATGACTCGACGAGGAGCTAAGATGAGACCACCGGGCGGCACACATCTGCCGGGAAGGAGCCGTTCCTGCGGGTGGGAGCGCGTGCCATTCCCATGTGGGGAGAGTCCTCAAGCGGATGAAGCGATCTTCATCTGAGACCCGCATCTGAGCCCTGGACGCCGTGGGAGGCTGAGGATCGCCAGGATCATGGACAGGCCGGACAGGCACGCGAGGCGCCCGCTTGCCGCGCGGCCGGGCGGCCGGATAGGATGATGCCCCGGACCCCACCCCCCGGAGCGCCCATGCCCGACGATCGTCTTCAGCGCCAGATCGCCTTCGCCGCCGAAGTCGACCGCCTGAAGCTGGTGGAGCGCCGTACCTCCGTCATCGGGGGCGCCCGGCTGGAGAACAGCGCCGAGCACTCCTGGCACGTGGCGCTCCTCTGTCGAGTGTTCGCGGAATACGCGCCGGAGGGCGCCGACATCCAGCAGGCGACGTGGATGCTCCTCCTGCACGACGTGGTGGAGGTGGACGCGGGCGACACCTTCGCCTTCGACGAGGCGGGGTACGAAGACAAGGAAGAGCGGGAACGCCGGGCGGCGGAGCGGATCTTCGGCCTGCTCCCCGACGACCAGCGCGCCGAGGCGATGGCGCTCTGGGAGGAGTTCGAGGAGGGCGCAACCCCCACCGCGCGGTACGCCAACGCGCTGGATCGCTTCCAGGGGCTCCTCCAGAACCGGGGCAACGGCGGCGGGACCTGGCTGGAGCACGGAGTGGCGCGGGAGCGTGTCATCGAGCGCATGCGCCCCATCGAAACAGCGGTGCCGAAGCTCTGGCCGGTGGTCCTCGCCACCATCGACGAGGTCTTTTCCGCCCCGCGCCCGTCACGCGGACCGGGGTCCACCGTATATTGAGCGCCCGCAACCCTCCCTCCGATCTTTTTCGCGCCATGACGCCTCTCCGCGCCTCGATCCTCCGCATCCTCCGGGCGGGCCTTGTGGCCTACGCCCTCGGCGCCCCGGTGTTCCTGGCATCCTGCGGGGGCTCGGAGGCGGCGGCACCGGAAGAGCCCCGTCCCGCCGTCGTCCAGGTGACCCCGTCCGAAGTCACGCTCACCTTTCTCGGCCAGACCCGCACGCTGACGGTCCTGGTGCTGGACCAGTCCGGTTCGCGCTTCAACGGGACGGTCACCTGGGCGTCGGACGATCCGTCCGTGGCCACGGTCTCCGACCAGGGTGTGGTGACGGCGGTGGGGAGCGGGACCACTACGGTGCGGGCCTCTGTCGGCGGTGTCAGCGGGGCCGCCACCGTCATCGTCCGGCAGGAGGTGGCGTTGTTGCAGGTGGTGTCGGGCGATGCGCAGGAGGCCATCGCCGGCGAGACGCTGAGCACACCCATCGTGGTGCGCGCCACCGATCAGGGCGGCACGCCGGTGGTGGGTGACACCATCACCTTCACCCCGTCCTCCGGCACGGTGGATCCCCCGTCGGACGCCACCGATGCGAACGGAGAGGCGTCCACCGTGTGGACGCTGGGCTCGGAGATCGGCCCGCAGACGCTCCAGGTGGAGGCGTCCAACGGTGTGACCCTCCAGATCTCGGCAAAGAGCCTCTCCCCGGTGCCCACGCCGGATCTGGTGACCGGGGGCACGCTGGTCTTCAGCCGGACGGATCCCACGTCGCTGGAGCCGGTGGGCGTCCAGGTATCCGTGCGAAACGACGGCAACGGCTCCACCGGCGTGGCCTTCCGCGTGGCGCTGAGGGTGGACGGTGCCGAGGCGGCGTCCGAGACGGTGGGTCCGCTGGACCCGGATGCGTCCGCGACGGTGAACTTCACGGTGGGCCCCTTCGGCGCCGGCGCCCACACCTTCACGCTGGAAGTGGACGCGGACGGTGCGGTCTCGGAGACGGACGAGACCAACAATCAGGTCTCTCGCTCCATCACCGTGCTGGAGCAGAAGCTGGTGCAGGTGGGGGCTCCCATCACTGATCTCTCGGCGCCGGTGGACGCCGAGCTCCTCTTCCGGCTGGACATTCAGCCCGGCGCGGCGTCCAACCTCACCATCGAGGTGACGGGGCCCAACACCAACGACGTGGATCTCTTCGTGGAGGGCGGGGAACGGCCTGCCTCGCGGGAGCAGTACGACGACTGTCAGAGCACCACGCCCACCTCCGACGAGCGCTGCCAGATCGCGCCCATCAACGACTCCACCTATCACATCCTCCTGCACGCCTTCACCGCCTTCTCAGGCGTGTCCATGACGCTCACGCTGGGCGGTGAGGTGCTGCCGTTCAACATCGAACTGGTGTTCGTGGACAACGGCACCCAGGCGCAGGACGACGCGGTCCGGCAGGCGGCACAGCGCTGGGAGTCGTTCATCACGCTGGACGTGCCCGACGTGGACTTCTCCACCAACCCCTTCCCGGGGAGCCAGTGCGCGCAGGGCCAGCCTCTGGTGACGGACACGGTGGACGACGTCCGCATCTACGTCCGCATCGAAGACATCGACGGCCCGGGCGGCACGCTGGCCCAGGCAGGCCCGTGCACCACGCGGGGACTCACCCACATCCCCATCCTGGGGTCCATGCGCTTCGATTCGGCGGATGTGGCTCAACTGGAGCAGGCCGGCGCACTGGTGAGCGTGGTGATGCATGAGATGGGGCACGTCCTGGGTTTCGGGACCATCTGGGCGGCGAAGGGCCTCCTGAAGAACCCGTCGCTCCCCAACAACCCCGGCGCCGACACCCACTTCCCCGGTCCGCTGGCCATCCAGGCGTTCGACGACGCCGGGGGCACGAACTACACCGGGGGCGCCAAGGTGCCGGTGGAGAACGTGCTGGGCGAGGGCTCCGGCGACTCGCACTGGCGGGAGTCGGTGCTGGGCGTGGAGCTCATGACGCCCCAGTTCAACTCCGGCGTCACCAACCCCATGAGCGCCATCTCCGTTCAGTCGATGGGGGATCTCGGCTACACGGTGGACGCCTCGGGGGCGGATCCCTACCAGGGCTCCTTCTCCTCACCCGACCGCGCGGCACGGAGCGCCCTGGCCCGGGGGCCGGTGATCGACCTGAGCAACGACGTGCGGCGCGGACCCATCTGGGTGGTGGACGCCAAGGGACGCGTCCTGGAGGTCATCCACCGATGAGCAGGCTCGGGATCGTCCTGGGATGCGCGCTCGTCCTTGCCGGGTGCGGCGGCGGATCGGAGGGGCACGCCGCCTCGGAGGCGACCGAGCACGCGCCGGCGCCCGATGCGGCGGCGGACGCCGCGGGGGAAGCCGCCCATCCCCTCGCCGGCCTGGATCCGTGCGTGGCCCCGGAGGAACCTCTCGTTGCCGGGGTGACGCTGGAGGGCGGGGCGGGTCGGTACCGGGTGCTGATGGTGCGTACCACCGAGCCGGTGGACTCGGTGACGGGATCGATGGAGCTCTCCGATCCTCCGGTGGGCTTCGAGCGATACCGGGACATGTCGGTGCCCTTGATGGGGTGGGCGGATCTGCCGCTGGATTCCGTGGGCGCGCACGTGACGGGACGTGTGGACATCGCCGATCCGTCGGCGCCGGGCGTGCTGGTGCTAGAGACGGAAGGCGAGGGCGTCCCGCCCCGGATTCTGGTGCGCTTCGGTGCCGAGGCGAACCGCCGCGACGTGGCGAACTTCGAGGGTGGATACACGGTCTGGGAGGTACGCGACGTGGGGCCCGGGGGCTTCCGCGGCGTCTGGCGCAGCGGAGTACGTGGGCCGGAGATCTCGGGGTACTTCTGTGCGGTGCGGGTGAAGGGATAGCTTTCGGGCGCGCCACCGCGCGGCCCTGACCTCGCTTCACCCCTCACCCTCACGCAGCGTGCGCCTCTCCCAGCGCGACATCGCCCGGTTCTGGGCGCCCCTGGCCGCCACGTGGCTCATGATGGCGGTGGAGGGCCCCTTCCTGGCCGCCGTCATCGCGCGGCTCCCCGACCCGAAGTTCAACCTGGCGGCCCACGGCGTGGCCTTCGCGCTGGCCATCGTCATCGAGGCGCCGGTGATCATGCTCATGAGCGCCGCCACCTCGCTGGTGCGCGACCGCGTGAGCTTCCGGAAGCTCAGGACCTTCTCCCACGCCCTCAACGGCGGCGCCACGCTCCTCCTCATGGCGCTCCTGGTTCCGGGCGTCTACGACACCGTGGCACGTACCCTCATCGGGCTTCCCGACGAGGTGGCGAGGCTCACCTACGGCGCCCTCTGGTTCTTTCTCCCGTGGCCCGCCGCCATCGGGTACCGGCGCTTCCTGCAGGGTGTGCTGATCCGGTCCGGCCGCACCCGCCTGGTGGCATGGGGCACGGTGATCCGACTCGCCGCCATGTCTGCGGCGGCGCTGGGGGCGTTCTTCCTCCTGGCGCTGCCCGGCGCCTGGGTGGGTGCGTTGGCGCTCTCGGTGGGCGTCATCACGGAGGCGGTGGCGGCGCGCGTCATGGTGGGGCCCACCATGCGCGAGGTGCTCCGGACCGATCCCGATCCCGACGCGGAGGCCATGTCGTACCGGCGGATCGCGGCCTTCTACGTGCCGCTGGCGCTCACCTCCCTCATCGGCCTTACCGTGCAGCCGCTCCTCACCTTCTTCATGGGGCGGAGCGTGTATCCGGTGGAGTCGCTGGCGGTCTTCCCCGTGGTCCACGCGCTCTCCTTCTTCTTCCGGTCCATGGGATTGGCCTTCCAGGACACCGCCATCGCCCTCATGGGCGAGCGCTTCCAGCACGTGCCGCAGCTCCGCACCTTCGCGGTGACGCTGGCGGCGGCCACCACCGGGGCACTGGCGCTGGTGGCGCTCACGCCGCTTTCCCACGTGTGGTTCGTCACCATCTCCGGGCTCACTCCGGAGCTCACACGCTTCGCGCTGGTGGCGACGCGGGCGGTGGTGCCACTTCCGGCCCTCTCGGTGGCGCTCTCCTTCCAGCGCGCCGTCCTGGTGGAGGCGCGGCGCACGCGCTTCATCACCGTGGCCAGCGCCATCGAGGTGGGCACCATCGCCGTGCTCTTCATGGTGCTGGCGTGGGGACTGGACTGGGTGGGGGCGACGGCGGCGTTCACCGCCTTCCTGGGCGGACGCGTGGCGTCCAACCTGTACCTTTTCGCTCCGGTGTCCCGCACGCTGCACGCCGCCACGCCGCGCCTCCAGCGTCAGAGTCGCTGAAGGCCCTCCAGATCCGGTCGCACGGCGAAGCCGCAGGCATCGCTCTCGTCGCTGCCGCCGGCGAAGACGGCGTGCATGGCCGCGGCCACCTCCTCCGCCCGCTCCGGTTCGCAGAGCGCCACGAGCCCCGAGCCGGCGCCCGAGACGGTGACGGCCCAGGCTCCCGCCTCATACGCCGCGCCCATGGCGTTGTATGCGCCGGGGATCAGGGGGAGACGGTGGGGGACGTGCAGCTCATCCTCCGTGCCCAGCCGCAGGAGCTCGGGGTCCGCCTCCGCGAGCCCGCGGATGAGCGCCACCACCCGCGCCACGGAACGGGCCGCCAGGTCGTGACCCACCAGCCTGGGAAGCGCCGCGCGGGCGCGCTCGGTATCCAGGCCCGTGGCCGGCGCGGCGTAGGCGAAGCCCACCCTCTGGGAAAGCTCCAGCCGGAGGGGAGTCGGGCCGGAGGCCCCCGGGAGTACCGCCTGCAAGCCTCCGTAGAGGCAGGGAGCCACGTTGTCTCCGTGCCCCTCCGCCCGTGCCGTGCGCGCGAACAGAAGCGCCCGGTCCTCGGTGAGTCCCAGCGCCATCCGGGCCAGCTCCAGCCCCGCGAGCCGGGAGGCTGCGGAGGAGCCCAGGCCGCGAGCGATGGGGATCTCCGACCGGATCTCCAGATGCCCACCTGCCTCGATGCCCTCCTCCTCCAGCGCGCCCCGAAACACCGCCGAGCAGAAGTCCCAGCCGTCGGGGTCGAGGGACGCGAGGGTTCCGAGGCGGATGACGTCCAGCTCGCCCTCGCCGGGCTCGTAGCGCGCTTCCAGGTATCGATCCAGCGCCAGGCCGATGGTGTCGTACCCGCTTCCCAGGTTCGAGGTGGAACACGGCACCCGCACCGCGGCGGGCTGGAGCCAGCCGATGGTCATCGTGCCTCCAGGCGATGGATGAGGGCGTCCAGCGTGGGCTCGATCTCGTGGAAACCCTCGGCCTCCGACATGCGCTCCGTGAGGCCGGTGGGGAGCGCGGGGGCGACGCCCGCGATCTCCTGGAGCGTGCCGGCGAACTTCGCCGGGTGCGCCGTGGCGAGCACCACCACGGGTACCCCGGCAGGCAGGTGCGCGCGCACCTGGAGGGCGGCGTCGTACCCCACCGCCGTGTGCGGGTCCAGGAGCACGCCGGTGCGTCCGTACACGTCCCGGATGCGGGCCCGGGTGCGCGCGTCGTCCACGGAAACCGCACGCACGTCCCGGCGGAGGCGCTCCAGATCGTCATCGTAGAGATATCGGATGCGCTCCAGGTTGCTGGGCAGGGCCACGTCCATGGCCGTGGCAAG
>WGEM01000118.1 GCA_015492755.1 Gemmatimonadota bacterium
CCCCAGAAGCTCGCCTATTCGGGTCCGTCGGACCGTGTGGGGGGAGAGGTGGCCGCGAGGGCCGGCCGGGCGGCCCTCGGCGGCGCTGCCAGGGCCGCCGCCAGGGACGAGCTGGGCATGGCGGTGGGAGCGGCGGCAGGTGCCGGTCCCGATCCACGGCGTCTCGCCACCAACCGGGGGGAGTCGGGGCCGCGACGTCCGGTGACGGCGGAGAAGGCACCGGGCCGGAACGATCCCTGCCCCTGCGGTTCGGGTAAGAAGTACAAGAAGTGCCACGGGCGCTGAGGGGGGCGGGGTGCCGAGCCTCGCGTGGGCCATCGGCGTGCGCCCCGCCTCCGGTGCGCCTAGAATAGGACATCATGCCGTCGGCAACTTCCTCTCAGCCGACGACCACCATCCGCGGCCTCCCCAGAGCCCTCGCCCGGCAACTGGAAGCGTACGCGGACCGGTTGGACGTCGACCTCATTCGCGAGGCATACGACTTCGCGGTGGAGGCGCACGGGGGTCAGACCCGTGCGTCGGGGGAGGAGTACGTCACGCACACCGTGGAGGTGGCCACCATCCTCGCCCAGCTCCGCCTGGACACCGACTCCATCGTCTCGGGACTGGTGCACGATACGGTGGAGGACACCGAAGCGACGATGGAGGACATCCGCAGCCATTTCGGCGACGAGGTGGCCACCATCGTGGACGGCGTCACCAAGCTGGGCAAAGTGAAGTTTCGCTCCGCCACCGAGCAGCAGGTGGAGAACTACCGCAAGATGCTGCTCTCCATGGCGGAAGACGCCCGGGTCATCCTGGTGAAGCTGGCGGACCGGCTCCACAACATGAGGACGCTGGAGCACCTGCCCGAGGCGAAACGGCGTCGCATCGCCCTGGAGACCCGGGAGATCTACGCGCCGCTGGCCCACCGCCTCGGGATGGCGGCCATCCGGTGGGAGCTGGAGGATCTGGCATTCAAGTTCCTGGAGCCTGACGCCTACGAGGAGCTGACGAAGCTGATCCGGCAGCGCCGCAAGGAGCGGGAGCGGCAGATCCTGGAGATGCAGCGGCCGCTGGAGGAGGCCCTCGCGGAGGCGGGGATCCCTGCGGAGGTGAGCGGGCGCCCGAAGCACCTCTGGTCCATCCACCGGAAGATGGTCACGCGCGGGCGGCCCTATGAGGAGATCTACGACCTCATGGCCATGCGGGTGCTCACCGACACGGTGCAGAACTGTTACGCGGCGCTGGGCATCATCCATAGCAAGTGGACGCCGATTCCCGAGCGCTTCCACGACTACATCGCCACGCCCAAGTCCAACATGTACCAGTCGTTGCATACGACGGTGTTCGGACCCGGCGGCAGGCGCTACGAGATCCAGATCCGAACCGAGGAGATGCACCGCACCGCGGAGTACGGCATCGCGGCGCACTGGCGGTACAAGGAAGACGAGACGGCCCGCAGGGGTGGGAACGAGGTGGACGAAGCGCTCACCTGGTTCCGGCAGGTTCTGGAGTGGCAGCAGGATACCGCCGAGCCGGAGGAATTCATGGAGTTCCTCCGAATGGACCTCTTCCGGGGCGAGATCTTCGTCTTCACGCCGGACGGCGATGTGAAGGCGCTGCCCACCGGCGCCACGCCCATCGACTTCGCGTATTCGGTACACACCGAGGTGGGGCACCACTGCGCCGGCGCCAAGGTGAACGGCCGTATCGCACCGCTCTCCCGTGAGCTCAAGAACGGCGACACGGTGGAGATCCTCACGAATCCGAAGCAGCGACCGAGCCGGGACTGGCTGGCCTTCGTGAAGACGTCACGGGCGAGGGGGAGGATCCGTCACTGGATCCGCCAGGAGGAGTTCGAGTCCGCCCGTAAGCTGGGCAAAGAACTCCTGGACCGGCAGCTGAAGAAGGTGAAGAAGTCGCTGCCGGACGACCCGCACCAGCTTCAGGAAGCCGCGGCGGCGCTGGGCTACCAGGACTTCGACCAGGTTTACGCTGCGCTCGGGCGGGGAGACCTGGGCCCCACGGCGGTGCTCAAGCAGTTCTTCCCCGATCACGATCCGGCGGAAGTGGTGGAGCGCCCGCCCACGGCGCTCCAGCGGCTGGCGGCCCGGCTGCGCATCTCCGGCCGGGGGGTGCGCATCCAGGGGATGGACAACCTTATGGTGCGCTACTCCCGGTGCTGCCAGCCCGTGCCCGGGGATCCCGTGATCGGATACGTGACGCGGGGGCGTGGCGTCTCCATCCACCGCAAGGACTGCCCCAACGTCCTGGCGCTCTCACGCGACCCCGAACGGCGCATCGAGATCGAATGGGCCGCCGAGAAGGGCGACCGGTTCTTCGTGAAGCTCTACATGCGGGGTACCGATCGAAGAGGACTCCTCTCGGACGTGGCGAAGGCCATCACCGACACCGGAACCGACATCTCCCACGCCGACATGCGCGCCACCGAGGGGGGGATGCACGGAGAGTTCGTGGTGGAGGTGCGGGACCTGGCGCACCTGGAGAAGGTGCGCCGTGCCATCGGGCGGGTGAAGGGCGTACTCGACGTGGAGCGGCGGGAGCACTTCGACGACGAAGACCTTGGCTGGGCGTAGCGGATGAGTACGGCATTCATCACGGGGATCACCGGGATGGTGGGCTCGCACCTTGCGGACTACCTGCTGGAGCACACCGACTGGGAGATCGTGGGTCTGGCGCGGTGGCGCTCGCCGCTGGACAACATCGAGCACCACCTGGACCGGATCAATCGTGGGGACCGGATCCGGCTGGTGTACGGCGATCTTCGGGACTACGTGTCCATCGAGCGGGCGGTGGAGGCTTCCGCGCCGGACTACGTCTTCCACCTGGCGGCGCAGAGTTATCCGCAGACGTCGTTCACCTCGCCGCTGGACACGCTGGAGACCAACGTGCAGGGCACGGCGCACGTGCTGGAGGCGATCCGGCACTCGGCGTACGATCCGGTGATCCACGTGTGCGCCTCGTCGGAGGTCTTCGGGCGTGTGCCGCCGGAGAAGGTGCCCATCGATGAGGAGACCACCTTTCATCCCGCCTCGCCGTACGCCATTTCGAAGGTGGGCACGGACCTGCTGGGACGGTTCTACGCCGAGGCGTACGGGATGACGGTGATGACGACGCGGATGTTCACGCACACGGGGCCGAGGCGGGGCGACGTGTTCGCCGAGTCCACCTTTGCCAAGCAGATCGCCATGATCGAGGCGGACCTCATTCCGCCGGTGGTGAAGGTGGGCAACCTGGATTCACTCCGGACGTTCGCCGACGTGCGCGACGCGGTGCGCGCCTACTACCTGCTGGTGACGTGCGACCCGGTGGCGGGGGAGTACTACAACATCGGGGGGATGTACTCGTGCACGGTGGGGGAGATGCTGGAGACGCTGCTTTCGTTCAGCACCCGGGACGACATCCGGGTGGAGGTGGACCCGGAGCGGCTGCGTCCCATCGACGCCGACCTGCAGGTGCCGGACACGTCGAAGTTCCGGGCGCACACTGGCTGGGAGCCGGAGATCCCCTTCGAGACCACGATGCGCGACCTGCTGGAGTACTGGCGGGAGCGGGTGGCGTCGGGTCGCGTTTTCCTCACCCGCTGACGGTGCTCCTGCAGCCGGTGCCCCTCTCCCGTCGAGCGCTGCCATGATCATCACCCGCGTACCCTTCCGCGTGTCGTTCTTCGGAGGCGGGACGGACATCCCGGTGTGGTTCGAGCGCTTCGGGGGTGCGGTGCTCTCCACCACCATCGACAAGTACTGCTACGTGACGGCGCGCCCGCTTCCGCCCTTCTTCGACCACCGGATCCGGCTGGCGTATTCCCGCATCGAGCTGGCGAAGGACTTCGGCGAGATCCAGCACCCGCTCATCCGGGCGGCGCTGGAGCGGTTCAACCGGCTGGACATCGAGATCCATTACGACGCGGACCTGCCGGCGTGGAGCGGACTGGGCACCAGCTCGGCTTTCGGGGTGGGGTTGGTGGGTGCGCTGGCGGGTCTGGAAGGCCGCATGCTCACGCGTAAGGACCTGGCCATCGAGGCCATCCGTCTGGAGCGGCACGTGCTGAAGGAGCCCGGGGGCTACCAGGATCAGATCGCGGCGGCATACGGGGGATTCAACCACATCCGCTTCGATCCCAGCGGGGACTTCAGCGTGCACCCGGTGGTGCTGCCGCCGGAGCGGATGCGGGTGCTGCAGCGCTCGCTGCTGCTGTGCTACATCCCGAAGGTACGTCAGAGCGGGAAGGTCTCGCCGGCCAACAACTACGACCCCGACGCCTATGATCACCTCCTGCGCTTCATCCACGAGTCGGTGGACACGGCGCTGAAGATCGTCTCGGAGGGGGAGATCCGGGACCTGGGCGAGCTGCTGCACGAGACGTGGCTGAGGAAGCGGGAGCTGCCGGGTACCACCAACGAGACCATCGACGAGGTGTACGGAGCGGCGCGTGAGGCGGGCGCCAGTGGCGGCAAGATCCTGGGCGCGGGGGCGGGCGGCTTCATGCTCCTGGTGTGTCCCGAGGAGCACCAACGCCGGGTGCGGGAGCGGCTCTCCGAGCTCCTCTTCGTACCCTTCACCTTCGACCGGACTGGCATGCAGGTGATTCACTATCAGGCGGGGGCGTACGCATGAGCGGGCAGCGGATCCTGGTGACCGGCGCCACCGGCCTGGTGGGGCGCAACCTGGTGGAGCGGCTCCGGGCGCTGGGCCACCACGTGGTAGGGGTGGGGAGCGAGCGCGATCTGCGCGACGCGCGGCAGGCCCGGGCGCTCCTGGCGGAGACGCGCCCCGACGTGCTGTACCATCTGGCTGCGCGTGTGGGAGGCATCTACGCCAACATGACGCAGAAGCCCGACTTCTACCGCGACAACATCCTCATGAATACCCATGTGGTGGACGCGGGGGTGGAGGTGGGCGTCCCCTACATCTTCGCCATGGGGACGGGGTGTGCGTACCCGAAGCGGCTGGAAGGGCAGCTCCTTCGGGAGGAGGAGTACCTGGACGGTGTGCCGGAGCCCACCAACGACGCCTACGCCTATGCGAAGCGGGCGATGCTGGTGCACCTGGAGGCCCTCCGCGAGCAGGGGGTGCTGGAGTACTGCTACTGCCTGCCGGCGAACCTCTACGGGCCGCACGACAACTTCCACCCCGACCATTCCCACGTCGTGCCGGGGCTCATCCGTCGCTTCGTGGAGGCCGCCGACGCCGGCGCCGACGAAGTGTGCATCTGGGGGGACGGATCGGCACGGCGAGATTTCCTCTACATCGGGGACTGCGTGGACGCCATGGTGCTCCTGGCGGAGCGGCGCTTCTCGGGGGCGGTGAACGTCGCCACCGGCGTGCAGACCTCCATCGGCGAGCTGGCCCGTGTCGTCGCGGAGGCCGCCGGCTTCGAGGGCCGCATCGGCCACGACCTGAGTAAGCCGTCAGGGCAGACGGGCAGGCTCTTCTCGGTGGAGAAGATCACTGCCGCGGGCTGGCGGCCAGCGCATTCGCTGGAGGAGGGGATCCACCGCACCGTGGCATGGTTCCGGGAACACCGCCACGAGGTGCGCGAGCGATGAACGGGCCGGGCCGCGTGCCGGCGGTGCGGCAGGCGGTCGTGCTGGCAGGCGGGCGGGGCACGCG
>WGEM01000119.1 GCA_015492755.1 Gemmatimonadota bacterium
GCCTCGGTGGGCGTGGCCAGGCCGGCGAAGATGCTCCCCAGGACCACGACGATGAGGAAGAGCGGCGGGATGAGGGAGAGTACCACGCGCCGCGCCAGCACCCAGCCGTGCACGAGCTTCTCCTCCGCCAGCGCCGGCGCCACCTTCGGGCGGACGAAGGCCAGCACCGCCACGTAGACGGCGTAGGCGCCGGTGAGGATGAGCCCCGGGCCCAGCGCCGCCCGGAAGAGGTCGCCCACGCTCACCCCCATCTGATCGCCCAGCACGATGAGGACGATGGAGGGAGGGATGATCTGGCCCAGCGTCCCCGACGCCGAGATGACGCCCAGGCTCAGCCGCTCGTCGTAGCCGTTGCGGAGCATCACCGGGAGTGAGATGAGCCCCATGGCGGTGACGCTGGCGCCCACCACGCCGGTGGCCGCCGCCAGGAGCGCGCCCACCGCGATGACCCCGATGGCCAGCCCGCCCCGGAAGCGGCCGAAAAGGACACCGATGGTCTCCAGGAGCTGCTCCGCCAGCTTCGACTTCTCCAGCACCGTCCCCATGAAGATGAAGAAGGGCACCGCCAGCAGCACCTGGTTCGACATGGTGCCGAAGGTGCGCTCCGGGAGCGCGAAAAGGAGGAAGAGGTCGAAGTGGCCCGAGAGCGACGCGATTCCGGCGAAGATGAGCGCGGTGCCCCCCAGCGCGAAGGCCACCGGGTAGCCGCTGAAGATCATCACCAGGACCGCCACGAACATCGCCGGGCCCCAGAGGTTCATACGTGCACCTCGGGCTCGGCGTGGCGGGCGGGCTCCGCCTCACCCCGCAGGATCCCCACCTGCCGGACGATCTGCGCCAGCCCCTGGAGCGCCAGGAGCACGAAGGAGACCACGATGACCGCCTTGATGGGCCAGCGCGGCAGTCCCCCGGGGTCCGGCGACATCTCCCGGATCTGGATGGAGTTCCGCACCGCAGGCCAGGAGACGTAGAGCATCGCCAGCGAGAAGGGAATGAGGAAGAGCACCGTGCCCGCCAGGTCGATCCACGCGCGGGCGCGCGCCGGGAGGCGTTCGTAGAGCACGTCCACCCGCACGTGCACGTCGTGTCGCAGTCCGTACGCCGCCCCCAGGAGGAAGATGAGGCTGAAGAGATACCACTGGATCTCGGTGGGCGGCGTGAGGTTGAGCGACCAGCCCAGGCCTCGCGAGACGTAGCGGAGCGTGGCGGTGGCGGCGCCCACCAGCACCATGGCCAGCGTGAGCCACCGGATCACCGCCCCGATGCGGTCATTCAGACCGTCGACGATGTCGGCGTATGCTCTGAGGATTCGCATCGGCCGATGATGCACGGAGCGGGGCGCGGGGGCAATGGGGGGAGCCGCCGCGAGCCTACAACAGGTATCCCCCGTCCACCGGGATCACCACACCGGTGATGTGCCGCGCCGCCTCGGAGCAGAGGAAGACCACCGTACCCGCCACGTCCTGCGGGTCGCCCAGTCGCCCCAGCGCCGAGCGCTCACGGGCCCGGTCCAGGATCTCCGACGGAACCCCCTCGGTGAGGCGGGTGGTACGGATGTAGCCCGGCGCCACCGCGTTCACGTTGATGTTGCGGGGGCCCAGCTCGACGGCGGCGCTCCGGGTGAGGCCGATGAGGCCCGCCTTGGAGGCGGCGTAGTTGGCGATGCCGAACTCGCTACGGATGCCGTGCACCGAGGTGATGTTGACGATCTTGCCGTACTCCTGCGCCCTCATGTGGGGCGCCACCGCCCGCGTGAAGTGGAAGGCCCCGTCCAGGTTGGTGCGGAGCACCGCCTGCCACTGCTCGTCCGTCATGCGCCAGAGCGCCCGGTCCCGTCCGATCCCGGCGTTGTTCACCAGGATGTGGATCCTCCCCAGCGCGTCCAGCGTCTCCCGGACGAAGGCGTTCACGTCGTCGCTGTCGCGGACGTCGCACCCCCGCTTGTAGACCCGCACCTCCAGTTGCTTCAGCTCCCGAGCGACGGCCTCCGCCTCCGCGTCCGCCTCCGGTGGGCCGTCCAGATAGCAGAAGGCGATGTCCACGCCGCACCCCGCCAGCTCCAGCGCCACCGCGCGGCCGATGCCGCTGGAGCCGCCCGTGACGATGGCCACCTGACCCCGGAGGTTTCCCTCCACGATGCGCTCCGGGCGGGGCTCCGTGGCCACCTCGTCCAGGAGGGCTTCGACGGGATCGGACGAAAACGAGGGTGGAAAGGGCTTTTCGGTCATGGACGAACCGTATCCGGAGCGGGCACGGTTCGCAACGCGAAGGGCGGCGTCAGCCCAGGGTCATGAAGAGGTTGTTCAGCGACTCCGAAAGCGTGGGATGCGCGATGACGGCATCCCGGAGGCGGGTCCACGGGAGTCCCCCCATCATGGCCATCTCCAGGACGCTGACCACCTCCCCTCCCTCCACGCCCAGGATGGCACCGCCCAGGATCTGTCCGCTCGCCTCGTCCACCACCGCCTTCATGAGTCCACGCGTCTCGTCCATCTCGATGGCGCGCGCCACCCGACTCATGGGGAGCTTCGCCACCCGGATGGCGTAGCCCCGCTCCCGGGCCTCACGCTCGCCGAGCCCCACCCGGCCGAGTTGCGGATCGATGAACACGGCGTAGGGGAGCAGGCGTCCGGCCCGCGAGGCCTCGCGGCCCTCCAGCAGGTTCGCGCGGATGATGCGGAAGTCGTCGTACGCGATGTGCGTGAAGGGCGGCGCGCCGGTGACGTCGCCAAGCGCCCAGACCCCCTCCACGTTGGTTTCGCAGCGGTGGTTCACGACGATCTCACCGCGCGGTCCCAGCTCCAGACCCGCCGCCTCCGGGCGGAGGAGATCGGAGTTGGGCACCACACCCGCCGCCACCAGCAGGTGGCTTCCCCGCACCTGCACCTCCGATCCGTCCTGGACGACGGTGAGGGCCACCCCACCGCCTTCGGCGGCCGCCACGCATCGCGCCTCGGCGCCACAGAGCACCTGGATCCCGTCTTCGGCGAAGATCTGCCGGATGGCCTCCGCGACGTCTTCGTCTTCCCGTGGCACGAGCCGGGAGGACTGCTCCACGATGGTGACGTCGGCGCCGAAGCGGCGAAACATCTGACCGAACTCGAGGCCGATGAAGCCGCCACCCAGGACCACCAGGTGCTGCGGGACCTCGCCCAGCTCCATGACGGAGGTGGAATCCAGATAAGGCACATCGGTGAGCCCCGGAAGGTCCGGAACCCGTGGCCGGGCGCCCACGTTGACGAAGATGTGATCGGAGCGGAGACGCCGGGTCCCACCCTCGTTGAGCTCCACCTCCACCTCGTGGGGTCCGACGAAGCGTCCCGTACCCATGATGAGCTCCATCGTACGGTGGCGCTCCAGACCCTTCCGGCTCCCCTCGCTCCAGGCATCCACGATCTCGCGCTTGCGACGTCGCACCACCTGGAGGTCCACCGAGACGGGGCCGGTGCGCACACCGTAGTCGCCGGCGCGGCGGGCCAGGTAGGCCACCCTGGCGCTGGCCGCCATGGTCTTCGTGGGCGTGCAGCCCCGGACGACGCAGGTGCCCCCCACCCGATCCCGTTCGATGATGGCCACCCGCCACCGCGCTTCCGCAAGCGCACCGGCCAGGGGCTTTCCGCCCTGCCCGGTGCCGATGACGATGGCGTCCACCCGCTCCGTACCCATTGTGAACCTCCTGTGCTCGGTGCGTGCGGGAGCCGAACCGTCCAGGCGCGCCGGCGGTTCCCCGCCAGCTTCCGGAAGAAGTAGCGCCAGCTCGTCACGTCGGCGCCGGGGGGGAGGCTCACGCCGGCAGCCACGCCCTCACCCCCGGCAGAGCGCGTGCAGCTCCTGGTCGCTCAGCGTGTGGTCGGTGGACTTGGCCGCCTCGAAGATGCGCCTCGCCAGCGTCTCGTCCTCCGGATCGTAGCCGTGTTCCCGCAGCCAGTACTTCACGTTGGAGAGGCCGGACATGGGCCCCACCTCGATGCGCTGTCGCCGCCCCACCCACGAGGCCGGAACCCCGGAGTAGATGCGGTCCGCCAGCCACGCGTCTCCCTTGGCCTCGGCCTTGATGATGGCGGCGGCGTGCACCCCGGTGCCGGTGCGGAAGGCGTCCTCCCCCACCACCGGATAGGAGTGCACCAGCGGGACCTGACACGCCCGCGCGGTGAGCTCGCAATATTCGGGAAGCACGGTGAGATCGGCGTCGTGGGCACCCAGGAGCTTGAGGTTCACCAGCAGGAGGTCCATCTCGGTGTTTCCGCACCGCTCGCCGATGCCCAACGCCGTGCCGTGCACCCGCGTGGCACCGGCCTCGATGGCCGCCAGCGCATTGGCGAGGCCGAAGCCCCGGTCGCGGTGTCCGTGCCAGTCCACCCCCACGTCCTCGCCCGAGGGCTTCACGATCTCCTCGATGACGAAGCGCACCAGCGCGCGAGCTCCGTCGGGCGTGGCATGCCCCACCGTGTCGGCGAGGCAGATGCGCTTTGCGCCCCACTCGATGGCGGCGCCGTAGAGCGCCTTCAGGTCCTCGGGCCGCGCGCGGGTGGTATCCTCCGTCACCATCATCACCGGGAGCCCCTCCTTCACCGCGAAGGTCACCGCCTCCTCGGAGGTGCGGAGCATCCGGTCCAGCGTCCAGCCCTCGGCGTACTGCCGGATGGGCGAGCTTCCGATGAAGGTGCACGCCTCGATGGCGATGCCCACCTTCTGGCTGATCTCGGCGATGGGCCGGACGTCCGCCACCACCGTGCGGGCGGCGCAGTTGGGACGGATCTTCAGTCCGGCGTCCACGATCTCCCGGGCCAGAGCCGTCACCGCGTCCACCGCCCGCGGCCCGGCGCCCGGAAGCCCGATGTCGGCGGTGTGGATCCCCAGCCGATCCATCAGATGCAGGAGGCGGATCTTGTCCTCGATGGACGGATCCACCACCGAGGGGTTCTGAAGGCCGTCGCGCAGCGTCTCGTCGTCGAGCTGCACCTCCGCCGAGGACCAGTCGAAGGTGGCGCCGACGGCGTTCCAGTCGTAGATGAGGGAGCGTTCGTCCATAGGGGGATCGCGTCCGGGTGGATCGTGAACCGACCCCGAAACATATCGAAGGACGCCCCCGCCATCATCCGCACCTGGGAGCCTGTCCGAGTAAAGGAGTGGGCCGCGCACGTGGTGCGTTCGCGTGTTCAGTCAAGGAGCGCCGA
>WGEM01000120.1 GCA_015492755.1 Gemmatimonadota bacterium
CCTCCCCCTCCCCACCGTCGGGCGTGCCCGAACGCACCACGCCCGCCAGCGCCCGGGCCTCGGCGGGACCCGATGCGTCGAAGCTGGTCCGCCCCACCAGGAGGGTACCCGCGGCGCCGGCGGCCGGGAGGAGGGTGGTCTCGTCGTGGCCGACGACGGCGGCGGGCACCCGCTCAAACGAACCGCCCCGATTCACGAAGACCCCACGGGAACTCCCCTGCCCCGCCGCCACCAGCAGATCGGAGCGGCCGTCGTCGTCCACGTCGGTCCACGTCACCCCCGGGCCCAGCCGGCCCGGGTCGTACGGGAGGAGCGGCTGTCGAACCCACGGATCGAAGTCCGAGTCGTGGTGCTCATGCGCCAGAAGGTACGAGACGTCCTGGAAGCGGAGGCGGCGTTCTGCATCCGCCGCCGCGTCGCCGGACGCCGAATCGGCCCCCCCCTCACCCGCCACCGCCTCCGGTTCCTCCACGACGTAGAGGCGATCGGGCCAGACGGAGATCTTCGAAGTGGCGCCGGAGGGCCAGAAGACCTCCAGCGTCCGGGAGCCTTCACCGGGCCCCAGCGCGAAGCTCACCACCGGGTCGGCACTCGACAGGTACAGTCCGCCCGCGCGCACCTCCTTCTCCTGCACGGGCAGCGCACCACCCGAGAGCCGCACCCGGGCGCCGATGCCCTGTGTGTTGGGCGCCCGCCCCGCCAGCCTTACCGCGAGCCGAGGCGCCTCGCTCTCGTTGCGCAGAAGACGCGCCTCGGCGTTCAGGCGATTGAGAACGACGTCCAGGTCCCCGTCGCCGTCCAGGTCGCCGGTGGCGATCCCGTGGGCCACGTCCGGGTCGACTGCGAAACCCCACCGCTCCGTGACGTCCTCGAAGGTGCCATCGCCCCGGTTCCGGAACGCCCGGTTGAGCGTGGGAAGATCCGGGTAGAGGGTCTTGGCGTCGTTCCACGTCATGGCGCCCCGCAGCGACGAGATCCGCTCATAGGCGTCGCCGTCGCGCATGTCTCGCCCGTGGCCGTTCACCACAAGGAGGTCCTCATAGCCGTCCAGATCCACGTCGGCGAAGACGCTCCCCCAGGTCCAGTCGGAGCCGTCCACGCCCGCGGCTTCCGCCACCTGGGCCCACGTCCCGTCGCCCCGGTTCAGGAAGAGCGTATTGCGCCCGAACTGGAGCCGGTGGCGCCAGCGCTCCGGGGGCTTCGTCACCGGGCCGTGCAACGGGATCTGGGCCAGTCGCCGTTCCGGATCCGACGCCAGCATGTCCGCCACGAAGAAGTCCACGTCGCCGTCGCGGTCCAGATCGGAGAAATCCACCGCCATCGACGCGTGGCTCGTGGTGCGCAGCGCGTACCAGGGCGCGGCGCGGAAGGTGCCGTCACCCTGGTTGATCCAGAAGTGGTCCGGATCGTCGAAATCGTTGCAGACGTAAAGATCCGCGTCGCCGTCGCCGTCCACGTCGGCGAAGGCCGCCGCCAGTCCGAAGTCATCCACGTCCCGGGGGAGCGGGCGGCCGTCCTCGTCCAGGAAGGTGCCGTCCGTCCACGGCACCGGCATGAACCGGCCCGTGCCGTCATTGAGGTAGAGCCGGTCCGGGTCCGCCTGCTCCACCGCCACCAAGCGGCCGTCGCGCTCCTCCATGCGGAAATGGTTGCGGTACGCCGGCGCGATCTCCGCGCCGTCGGGTCCCTGCACCACCAGCTCCATCCCCGGCTGCTCATAGGGACGAAGCACGTCCGCCGCGCTCTCCACCTTGTACGCCGCCACGTAGAGATCCAGGTCGCCGTCACCCTCCACGTCGGCCCAGGTGGCGGTGGTGCTCCCCAGACGTGAGGCGAGTCCCGCCTCGTGGGTGACCTCCTGGAAGCGACCGTCGCCCAGATTCCGGTAGAGGGCGTTGGGGCCTCCCAGCGCCGTGACGAAGAGGTCCAGGCGGCCGTCGCCGTCCACGTCCGCGAAGGAGGCGCCGGTGGAGTAGCGCCCTGGCGCCGCCACACCCGCCTGCGCCGTGATGTCTTCGAACCGCCACCCGCCCAGATTCCGGTAGAGCGCGTTCTCCCCTTCCAACCGGGCGAAGTAGAGATCCGGCAGCCCGTCGCCGTCCACGTCCCCCACCGCCACACCCGAACCGATGAGGAGGTGGTCGTGGGCCCGCGCCGTCGCCGGGTCCAGACGGTTTCCGAAGTCCACCCCGGTGCGCCGGGAGCTCATGGCACGGAACCCACCGCTGCGGCTCCCCTTCACCGCCAGCTCCCTCCACCGGTAGCCCTCCTCCACGTGCCATGTGTCCGGCTGCTCCACGCCGCAGGCGGCGATGCCCAGGAGGAAGACGAACGTCGCGAGGCGAACGGGTGGCATGGGGCTCGGGGCGTGTGCGGTGCTCGTGAAGACTCTGAACGTACCCCCGCAGCGGAGCGAGCCGGCGAGGGGCGGACGACGCGGTGCCAAAGATAGCCCCGGTGGAGCACCCGGGGTCCAGGGGGGTAGGAGAATCCATTCGGCCCGGGACCCTGACGTCCGCGCCCGGGCCCTAAGCGCACGCTTCAGGAGGGTTTTCATGCGCGCCGCTTCCGTCCCGCGACCACGTCCGGGCAGCCTCGCACCGCTGATCATGGGCCTGCTCGCCGCCACCGCCCCGCCCGCCGCAGGGATGCAGGCGAATCTGCTGGGACACGTCACCGACGCCGAGACGGGTCTTCCCATCGCCGGCGCCCAGGTGACCTTCGAGTCCACCTCCACCACGCGGACCACCAGCGAGCTTGGTTACTTCACCTTCACCCAGGTGCCGGTGGGCGTCCACTTCATCTCCGTGGAGGCCCTGGGATACGCCCCGCGGCGGGTGAGCGTCACCCTCTCCGAAGACGAGGCCTACGAGACGGAGGTCCTCCTCAGCGCCGAGCCGCTGGAGGTGGAGGGTCTCACGGTGTCGGTGATCCCCCGGCGGACCTTCAACCAGCTGCGGGATCTGGACCTGCGTCTGGAGCGGGGAACCGGCCAGTTCATCCTCCGCAAGGAGATGGTGCAGCGCGGCGGCAACCTGGTGGACCTGCTCCGGGGCCGCAGGGGCGTCCGCATCGGGGGCGCCGGCGGGGGCACCATGGCCAACCGAACCGTCCAGCTCCGGCGAGCCGCCCACATCACCTCCACCGGTCCCGGTCGCTACACCATCTCCGACTGCTTCCCGGCGGTCTTCGTGGACGGCCGCCGCTACAGCCGGAGGGCCTCGCTGGGCGACG
>WGEM01000121.1 GCA_015492755.1 Gemmatimonadota bacterium
CCAGGATCCGTCGCGCCACGGAATACGGTGTCTCCGCACCCTGCATGATCCCCTCCACCCCCCCCTCGAGGACCTCGCCCACACGCGCCGGGTCGCGGGCGGCACGTCGGAGCTCCCGGTCCACCACGTCCTGGACCCGAACCCGCGCGCGCGCGCGTCTGCGGGCGGCTTTCGCACCGCTTCGCTCGAGCCAGCCGCGGTGTTCCTCCAGCGCCTCCAGGAGCCCGTCCACGCCCGTGCCCTCGTGCGCCACGGTGGTGAGGACCGGCACCGTCCAACCGTCCTCCTCCCTCGGCTCGGGGGAAGCGGTTCGTTCCCGCTTCATCACCCGGCTCAGATCCACGCCGTGATGGGCCGGCACATGTTCCGACGTGCGCCCGGCGCGCAGGTGCAGGGCCTGACGGAGCTCCCGAACCAGCCGGTCCGCGCCCGGGCGGTCCGCCTTGTTCACCACGAAGATGTCGGCGATCTCCATGAGCCCGGCCTTCATGGCCTGGATGGCGTCGCCGGATTCGGGCACCAGCACCACCACCACCGTGTCTGCCGCGGAGGTGATCTCCAGCTCCGTCTGGCCCACCCCCACCGTCTCCACCAGGACGTGATCGAAGCCGAAGGCGTCCATCACGTCGAGCACCTCCTTGGTGGTGGTGGCCAGCCCCCCCAGCGACCCGCGGGTGGCCATGGAGCGGATGAAGATCCCCGGATCGGTGGCCAGGTCGTTCATGCGGATCCGGTCGCCCAGAAGGGCGCCACCCGAGTACGGCGAGGTGGGATCCACCGCGATGATGCCCACCCGCTCGTCCCGCCTCCGCAGCGTGGTGGCCACCTCCGCCACGAGGCTGGACTTCCCCGCCCCCGGCGGGCCGGTGAAGCCCACACGCCGTCCGTCCACCCCCCCGGACAGCAGGAGGTGGAGGAGCCGCTCCGCACCGGGGCGCTCGTCCTCCACGATGGAAATCGCCCGCGCCAGCGCCGGCACCTGTCCGCGGCGGAAGCGCTCCACCAGCTCGGCGATGCGGTCGGCGTTCATCGCCGGTTCCCCGTCCGGATGCCCCGAGCGTGCCGCAGGGGATTCTCCAGCAGGTGCGTCGGAATGAAGAGCACGACCACGAACATGAGCAGCGCCAGGCTGAGTCCCGCGCCCAGGATCCACCAGTTCCGGAGCGCCAGGAAGAGGATCGCGGTGATGAGGGCGGTGGTGGAGGCAAAGATACTGAGAAGGAGGCGGCGCGCCTGCAGGTGCAGGAAGCGCTCCGCCGACTGGGCGTCACGGGGATGGAGCCGGACCCGAAGCTCCTCGCGCTCCGCCCGCAGCACCAGCTCCCGCACCGAACGGATGGCGGTCTGCGCTTCGTCCACCAGGTTCTTGGCGAGCTGCGCGGGCTGCTGCCCCATGGAGCGCGTGAGCTCCGCCTGGTGGGCGCGCACCACCTCCTGGATGAAGGAGAGTCCGTCGAAGTGGGGATCGTAGTGGAAGGCGATCCCCTCGATGAGCGCGGCGGCCCGGAAGAAGTAGACCAGCTCCTGCGGCAGCACCAGCGGCCAGGTGTAGAAGGTGTCCAGGAGTTCGTCCAGGAGCTCCTGGAGGAGCTGTCGGCGGTTGGTGGTGCGCGCCCGCTTCACGATGCGCAGGATCTCCGTAGCGGCCTCCCGGATCTCGCCCCGCGAGACCTCGGGGCTGATCATCCCCAGGCGGTACATCTGGTTGATGACGCCGTCGATGTCCTCGCGGGAGAGCGCCAGCGCGATCTGCAGGATCGAGTCGCGGGTCCAGCGCGGGACCTCCAGAACCGCCCCCCAGTCCAGCACCACCAGCGTGCCGTCGTCCTGGACGAGGAGGTTGCCCGGATGGGGGTCGGCGTGCATGAACCCGTCCACCATCATCATCCGGAGGTAGGTCTCGGTGACCCGCACCATCACCTGCCGGAAGGAGAGGCGACCCGACGCGAAGAGCGGGTGGAGCCGGTCGATCTTGGTGCCGCGACAGTACTCCATGACCAGCACGCGGCGGGCGGTATAGGCGCTCAGCACGTCGGGAGCGCGGACCTTCGGCACACCGGCGAAGATGCGCTTGAAGTGCGCGATGTTCTCCGCCTCTTCCCTGAAGTCCATCTCCGCGCGCACCCGAACGGAGAACTCCCGGACCACGTTGGTGAGCGCGCGCACGTGGTGGTTGGGGAAGAGGATGTTGAGCCAGAAGAGGATCCGGAACGAGATGTCCAGATCCAGCGCCACCGCCTCCTCCACACCCGGCCGGAGCACCTTCACTGCCACGTCGCGCCCCTCGATGCGGGCGCGGTGAACCTGTCCCAGCGACGCCGCCGCCAGCGGCTGGTCGTCAAAGTCCTGAAAGATCTCCCCCACCCCCCGCCCCAGTTCCGCCTCGATGACGGCGCGGATCCGCTCCGCCGGGTCCGGCGGCACCTGATCCTGCAGCTTGGAGATCTCGCCCAGGTAGGGCTCGGGCAGGATGTCGGCGCGGGCGCTCAGGAGCTGAGCGAGCTTCACGAAGGTGGGGCCCAGCGCGGCGAGTCGCTCACGGAGCCGCTCTGCGCGCCGGCGATGGTGCTCCTCGGTGCGGGCTGCGGGGCGCCCCACCAGAACCCACCGCCTGCGGTCCCGGAGGAACGCCAGGGCGAAGGGCGAGAGCCGGACGAGTACCGAAACCCCGCGCGCCAGCCGTTTCACCTTACATCAACACCGCCGAGGCGAGCCCTAGGAGGAAGAAGAACCCGCAGAGATCGGTGAGCGTCGTGACGAACACCGACGACGCCACGGCCGGATCGGCGCCCAGTCGCGCCAGCACGGTGGGAATCACGGAGCCCGCGATGCCGGCCACCACCAGATTCCCCCACATGGCGGTGAGCACCACCAGCCCGAGGCGCGGGTCGCCCCCCACCAGGTACGCCATGGCCGCCACGATGAGACCCAGGCACGCACCATTCACCAGCCCCGCGAGGACCTCGCGCACCACCGCCTCCATCCCCACCCGGCCCGTACCCTCCACCGCCAGCTGTCGCACCGTCACCGCCAACGCCTGCGTCCCGGCGTTGCCGCCCATGCCGGCGATGATGGGCATGATGGCCGCCAGCACCACCGAGTTCTCGATGGTGTCGGAAAAGACGTACACCACGGACGCGGCGAGCATGGCGGTGAGGAGGTTGAGGAGGAGCCACGGGAGACGGGAGGCCACCGTCTCCGTCCAGGTCATGCGGAGCGCTTCCTCGTCGCCCACACCCGCCAGCCGGAGGATGTCCTCCGTCTGCTCCGCCTCGATGACGTCGATGACGTCGTCGAAGGTGATGCGCCCCAGGAGGCGTCCGTCGGGGGAAACCACCGGGATGGACGCCAGGTTGTAGTGGGCGATGAGGCGGCCCACCTCCTCCTGGTCCACGTCCGGCGTCACCGACGCCACCGGCTCCTCCACCAGCTCGCCGATGGGCTGCTGGGGATCGGCGATGACGAGGTCGTCCAGGCGCACCGTACCCAGGAGCCGGTCGCGGCCGTCCACCACGAAGACCGTGTAGAACTCCTCCACCTCCCTGCCCTGTTCCCGCACCTGCTCCAGCGCCTCCTGCGCGGTGAGGTCCGCCCGGACCTTCACCAGCTCCGTGGTCATCAGACCACCGGCGGTCTCCTCCCCGTATTCCAGGAGGTCCCGGAGCTCCGCCTCCTCCTCGTCGGAAAGGCGCTCGAAGATGGCCGCCTGCTCGTCCGGCTCCAGCTCGGCGATGAGGTCGGCGGCGTCGTCGTCCGCCAGCTCGTGGAGGAGCTCCGCGCTCTTTTCCGGCGTGAGCGCCGCCAGGAGGTCGCCGCGGTCCTCCCCTTCCTCCATCTCCGCCAGCGCCTCGGAGGCGAGCTCGGTGGGGAGGAGGGAGAGGAGCCGGACCTGGTCTTCCTCGTCCAGCTCCTCCAGGATGTCCGCCAGGTCGGAGGGATGCAGCCCCAGCACGGCGTCCCGGAGCGCCTCCAGCCCGCCTTCCTCCAGGCGGTCCTGGATCCAGTGCTTGAGGTCGCGGATCTCGGGTTCGGTGGTGCTCATGCGGGGAGCCGGTGGCGGGAATGTGGCACGGGGGCCTGAAGATCCCCGCGGCGTGGCACCGCCGCAAGGCGGACGGCGCGTCGAGCTGTCAGCTCCGGCGCGTGAGTTCCGCCACCAGGCGTTCCTGGAGGCGGTACATGGGACTCCCCGACCGCTCCTCGCCGTCGGGATGGTCGTGTCCCAGCACGTGAAGCACGCCGTGGACCACCAGCCGGACGAACTCCTCCTCCGTGGAGATCCCCAGCTCCGCCGCCTGCCGGCGCGCTTGCTCTGCCCCCACGTACACGTCCCCCAGCGGCGTTCCGTCCGGACCCTCCAGCGCGAACGAGATCACGTCGGTGGGGCCCTCGTGGCCCAGGTGGGTTCGGTTCAGCCGGGTGATGCCCGCGTCGTCGAGAAACGCTACGGAGATCTCCGCCTCTTCCACGCCCTCGGCGTCCAGCACGGCCATCACCGCCCGCTCCACCAGCTCCACGGACACGTCGGCGGCTTCTCCGGTGTCGACGAAGATGCGATGCGTCAGCGTTCGCCTCCCCCCGGTTCGGACCGCTCGCCGGCGGCAGCGACGGTGTCGGCGCCCGCCGCCGGCCCATCGTGGGCGTCCGGGTCCTCACCGTTGTCCGGCGCATCGGTGAGATGGCGGGTCTGGGGGTAGTCGATGCGACGGTGCACGACACCGGTGAGGATCTTGACGAACTGGTCCTTGATTTCCGTGATCTCACGCAGCGTCAGCGGCGCCTCGTCCAGCTGGCCGTCGGCGATCTTGGCGCTCACGATGGCGTCGATGAGCTCGCGTACCCGCTCGGGTGTGGGATCCTGCAGCGCCCGGGTGGCGGACTCGCACGAATCCGCCAGCATGGCGATGGCCGTCTCCTTCGACTGGGGTTTGGGCCCCGGGTAGGTGAAGCGCGCCGGATCCACCTCCCCCTCCGCCTCCTCCAGCGCTTTCTCATAGAAGAAGCCGATGCGCTGGGTGCCGTGGTGTTCCAGGATGAAGCGCACGATGATCTCCGGCACGCCCTCCTCACGCGCAAGGCGCGCGCCCTCCGTCACGTGCTCGCGCACGATGGCCGCCGACGTCTCGGGCTTCAGCTTGTCGTGCGGATTGCGGCCGTCGGGCTGATTCTCCACGAAGTAGTGCGGCTTGAGCATCTTGCCGATGTCGTGGTAGTAGATGCCCACCCGGGTGAGGAGGCTGTTGGCTCCGATGCGTTCCGCAGCGGCTTCCGCCAGGTTCGCCACGTTGATGCTGTGGGCGTACGTCCCCGGCGCCTCCATGGCGAGCCGCCGGAGGAGCGGTCGCGAGGGGTCGGCCCACTCCAGGAGCGTCTGGTCGGTGGTGATGCCCGTGAAGAGCTCGAAGACCCAGAGGAAACCCATGGCCAGGAGCGCCGTCACCGTGGCGTTGCCTGCCAGCGCCAGGATGCGCCGCAGCACTTCGCCTGCGTCGGCGCCGGTGGCGAGCCCGTACGCCACGATCATCAGCGCGCCGGCCAGCGCGATGATGGCGATGGACACCCACGTCTCGGAGCGCCTCCGGACGGCGCGCACACTCATGGCCGCTGCAGCCCCCGCCGCCATGAGGGCCAGAAGGCTCCCGTAGTGCGTGAAGGGGGGGAGCGCGCCGGTGATCCCCACCACGATGAGCACCAGGATGAGGGCCATGCGCGAGTCCCACAGGACCGCCACGGGGAGCGCCACGAAGGCGATGGGGAGCCACTCCGGAACGAGTTCGGCCCGCGCCATCGCCTGGGCCGCCAGGAAATACACCGCCACCAGGAGGGCCAGGAAGAGCACCCAGCGGAAGTTGGCGTAGACCTCCGGACGGCTGAAGAAGAGGAGGAGTCCGAAGAGCGCCAGCAGGATGGTGTGCACCAGCCAGGCGCCGAAGAGCGCCCGGAGTTGGAAGCCGGTATTGCCGCCCACGCCCCTGGCCTGCATGGCCGACTCGTAGGCCCGCAGTCGATCCAGCGTCTCCGGCCCGATGGGATCGGCGGCCCGCACGATGGCCTGCCCCGAGAGGATGTGTTCCTTCAAGGGTGAGACGGAACGCGCGGCGGCGTCCCGGTCCATCTGCGTGGCCACCACGTTGAGGACGAGGCTGTACTGCAGGTGCCCGATGAGGATGAGGTTCAGGAGCTCCGCGGCCTCCGGCGGCGTTCCCGGCGGGAGGAGGAGCGCCGCCTGAGCCAGGAGATCCCGGGACGTGTACACGTTCTCCAGCGCCACCGACCGCTCCGGACCCTCCCCCTCGCGCACCGTGATCCGGCCCGCGTGCACGTCGTTGAGGAGCGACGCGTCCACCAACCCCTCGCGGAGGACTTCCCGCGCCGCGGCGGTGGCGGCGGTGCGGAGCGCGAGGCGTCCCTCCGGGTCCATCAGGTACTCCACCTGCGAGGGTGTGGCGATGATCCGGCTCCCCCGCAGGATCGCCTCCACCCGGCGTCGATCGCCTCGGACCGCCGCCGAGTCGAGCTGATCGAAGAACCGTTCCAACCGCGCCACCATCGTGTCGGCCGCCTCCGGCACGAAGTCGAAGGTGGGTGGGACCGCCTCCATCACCGTCCGGCGTTGCGCTTCCAGCTCGGCGGCGCTCTTGGGGACGTCGAAGGTGAACTCGGCGATGATGTCCCGGTCCGCCACCATCCCCTCTTCGTACTCCGTCAACTCCGACGCTCGGGGCACGGGGGGAAAGAGGAGCGCGATGAGCGCCGCCAGCGCCAGCAGGAGCCCCACGCGGGCGCCGTGATACGCGAAGCGCGCGCCCGCGGTGGTCCCCGGCTCACCGGAGAGACGCTGGACCAGGGGCGCACCCGTGCGCCCACGTTCGTCGCGGCGGCTCACCGGTCTGCGTCCTCCGTCGCCTGAGTCTCCGACGCCTCCGCCGCACGGGCGTACGCGTCGATGATATCCTTCACGAGCCGGTGTCGGATGACGTCCCTGGCGTCCAGATAGACCACGGCGATCCCGTCGATCCCCGAGAGGATCCGCTCCACCTCCAGAAGCCCGGAGTCGGATCGGCGCGGCAGGTCGATCTGCGTCTTGTCGCCGGTGATCACCACCCGCGAATTCAGCCCCAGGCGGGTGAGGAACATCTTCATCTGCGCGGTGGTGGCGTTCTGTGCCTCATCCAGAATCACGAAGGCGTCGGAGAGCGTGCGCCCCCGCATGTACGCCAGCGGAGCGATCTCGATGGTTCCGTCCTCCAGCGCGCGCTGCACACGCTCGTGAGGCATCATGTCCTCCAGCGCATCGTAGAGGGGCCGCAGGTACGGGTCCACCTTCTCCTGCAGGTCGCCGGGGAGGAACCCCAGGTTCTCGCCGGCTTCCACCGCCGGTCGCGCCAGAATGATGCGCCGCACGCGCTTCTTGTAGAGTGCGTCCACCGCACACGCCACCGCCAGGTACGTCTTCCCGGTGCCGGCGGGGCCGATTCCGATGACGATGTCGTGCTCCTGGATCGCCCGGACGTAGCCGCGCTGCCCCTCCGACTTGGGCACGATGACCTTCCGCGAACCGGGCAGCGCGATGCGGATCTCGTCGTCGGGGTGGACGATCCCTTCCGGACCCAGCGCGTCGACGCCCTCCGCGAACCGCGCGATGTCGGGCACGTCGTAGGGCGCCCGGAGGCGCGCCAGTTCGATCATGTGCTGCACCACCGGGACCGAGCGCTCCACCGCCTCCAGCGGTCCGGAGAGCACCAGCTGGTTGCCCCTCATGACCACGCGGATCCCGAAGAGGCGGGTGAGTTCCTGAAAGTTCCGGTCGTTGACGCCGGCCAGGAGGAGCGGGTCGGCGCCCTCCATGTCCAGCCGGTGCTCGACGATGGTCTCTCCGTTCGCCAAGGACACTCCCGGGAGCTCAGCCCCCTGGTTGGTCGGGTTTCGCCGGCGCCAGCCCCAGCTCCTCCAGCTGGTCCCCCTCCACCGGCGTGGGTGCGCCCTCGAAGAGCGCACGGGCGGCGGTGGTCTTCGGGAACGCGATCACGTCACGCAGACTCCCTGCGCCGATGAAGCGCTGTGCGATGCGGTCCATCCCGAAGGCGATCCCGCCGTGCGGCGGGGCGCCTGCGGCCAACGCCTTCAACAGGAACCCGAACTTCTCGTCGATCTCCTCCTCACTCAGGCCCAGCACCCGCAGCACCCGCCTCTGCAGCTCGGGCAGGTGGATCCGGATGCTCCCCGATCCCAGTTCCGTGCCGTTGTACACCAGATCGTACGCGGTGCCCCGCACCGCCAGGGGATCGGTCTCGAGAAGATCGATATCGTCGGGGTGGGGCATGACGAAAGGGTGGTGACTGGGCGCCACCACGCCGTCCTGCTCCTCGAAGACGGGGAATTCGGTGACCCAGAGCCACGAATGCCCGCTACGGTGCGGGATTTCCAGCGCCGCCGCCGCGGCGGTGCGCGCCGCCGCCAGCGCCGGTCCGGTGATGGAATCGGGGCCCGCCGCCGCCAGCGCCAGGTCTCCCACACCCAGCCCCAGCGCCGCCGTCTCCGCCTCGCCCAGGAACTTCCCGAGCGGTCCGCTGGTGCCGTCCTCGCTCCGCTTCGCCCAGAGAAGTCCCGGCGCCCCGGTGGCCCTGGCCTCCGCCTCGACGGCCTCGATCTGCTTGCGCGACAGACGGGCGCCGCCCTCCAGCAGGAGACCACGGACACGACCACCCGCCTCCAGCGCCGACCGCACGATCCCCATCTCGATGGACCTCAACGCCCCACTCCAGTCCCGGATCTCCAACGGAATACGGAGGTCCGGGCGGTCGGAGCCGTAACGCTCCATGGCCTCCGCCCAGGCGAGTCGCCGGAAGGGCACCGGCGCATCGATGCCCGCCACCTCCGCCAGCCGCGCCATGAGTCCCTCCATCCAGGCCAGGATGTCGTCGGGCTGGACGAACGACGCCTCCACGTCAATCTGGGTGAATTCCGGCTGCCGGTCGGCGCGCAGGTCCTCGTCGCGGAAGCAGCGTGCGATCTGGAAGTAGCGGTCGAAACCCGCCACCATGAGGATCTGTTTGTAGAGCTGAGGGCTCTGCGGGAGCGCGTAGAACTCGCCTTTGTGCACACGACTGGGCACCAAGTAGTCGCGTGCGCCCTCCGGAGTGGCCTTGGTGAGGATGGGGGTCTCCACCTCCACGAATCCCAGAGCGTCCAGGTAGTTCCGTGCCGCGAGGATGAGCTTGTGGCGCAGGATGAGCGCCTCCTGGAGCTCGGGGCGCCGGAGATCCAGATGCCGGTGCTGGAGGCGGAGTTCCTCCGCGGGAAGCTCCTCCTCGGGCGTGCGGTAGACGGGAATGGCGGGCGTCTCGGCGTCGGAGAGGATCTCCAGCGTCCGGGCTCGAAGCTCCACCGCCCCGGTGGGGAGATCGGGGTTCTCGGCGCCCTCCGGGCGGCGCGCCACCGTGCCCTCCACCCGGATGACGTCCTCGTGCCCCAGACGCCCGGCGCGCTCCAGCGCGTCGGCGTCCGTCCAGTCGGGACCGAAGGAGACCTGCAGCAGACCGCTGCGGTCCCTCAGATCCACGAAGACCAGCCCGCCCAGGTCGCGCCGGCGGTGGACCCACCCCGCCAGCGTGAGCTCGGAGCCGTCATCGGTGGCGCGCAGGCCACCCACCATCCTCGAGCGGAGCGTGGTGCTCCCGGGGTCCGAATGCGTCATGTCTCCGGTTCGTTCATGGGTTCGGGGCGCCCGTCGGCCCGGGCGCGCACGAGTCGAGTCAGGGCATACCCCAGATGGATCCCGATGATGTCGGCGGCCCAGTCCGCCAGCGAGGGATCACGGCCTGGAACGAAGGCCTGATGCCACTCGTCGGTGGCGGCGTAGGCGACGCCGGCGAGGAGCACGATCCAGTGGGCCGGGGGCGAGGGACTCCGGGCTCTCCCGTAGGCCAGCGTCACGCCGAACACCGCGTACAGCGTCAGGTGCACCAGCTTGTCATTGACCTCCACCACCGTCGGCCCGACGTCGGGGACCGAGCTCAGGAGGAAGAGGACCACGGCCCAGGCGAGGGCAGGTCCCCATGCACGATGGAATCGGATCACCCGCGCATCCCGTCGGTGGCGGCTCAATGGCTCCGGTGCGGCCCCGCATGCAGCTTCAGGGGGGTCGGCTCGGCGGCTATGTTAACAGGTTGGAGGAGGGGGCTGCACCCCCGGCCCGCGGCCCCGCCTCCCGGACGTTTCCACCACGCAGAGCACGCCGAACGTGTCCGACTCGCCGCGCACCGACCTCCTGAGCCTGGAGCCCGAGGCGCTCCACGAGACCCTGGCGGCGCACTTCCGCGGCCGCGGGCAGCCGGCGTACAGGGCACGCCAGGTGGCCCGGTGGCTCTACCAGGGAGACGCCGCCACGTGGGACGAGATGACCGACCTGCCGCTGGCGGAGCGCGCGGCGCTGGCGGAGGCGTTCGCCATCGCCGAGCCGGTCCCGGAGCGGGTGGCGGTGAGCCGGGACGGCACGGTGAAACATCTCTGGCGCCTGCACGACGGGCAGTTGGTGGAATCGGTACTGATTCCCTCGCCGCCGCGACTCACCCTCTGCATCTCGTCGCAGGCGGGCTGTGCCATGGGCTGCACCTTCTGCGCCACGGGGTGGGGCGGGTTCTCCCGCCAGCTCACGCCCGGGGAGATCGTGGGCCAGTTCCGCGCCTCGCGGCGATGGGCGGAGCGCGAAGGGATGGGGCCCGTGACGAACATCGTGTACATGGGGATGGGGGAGCCGCTGGCGAACCGGAAGGCGCTTCATCCCTCGCTCACGATCCTCAACCGGGGCTTCGGAGTGGGCGCCCGGCGCATCACCGTGTCCACCGTCGGCGTGGTTCCGGGAATCCTGGAGCTGGCGGAGCGCCCCGAGCAGTTTCGCCTGGCACTCTCCCTGCACGCGCCGGAGTCCGAGCTCCGCCGCACCTTGATCCCGCTGGAGAAGCGCCATCCACTCCCGGAGGTCATGGAGGCGCTGGAGCGCTTCAACGAAGCGGGCGGAAAACGGATCACCTTCGAGTACACGATGATCCGGGGGGTGAACGACGCGCTGGAGCTGGTGCCTTCGCTGGCGGAGCTGGCGCGGCGCGTCGGCGCCTTCGTCAACCTCATCCCGTACAACCCTATCCCGTACCGGGAATGGGAGCCGTCCTCTCCGTCGAGGATTCGCGAGTTCGCCGGCGCGCTGGAAGCGCGGGGCGTGACGGTGGCGGTGCGGGAGACGCGGGGGCGCGACATCGACGCCGCCTGCGGCCAGCTCCGGGCCCACGCGACGGAGGGAGGTTAAGCGCCCGGCGACCGGGTGTTCCGTCAGCGGATGGGGCGGCCGATGCGCTCCCAGCGGATCTCGCGGATCCACGGGAAGGGCCGGGGTGAGCCCTTGTTATAGGAGAAGTACGTGAAGACCGCCCGTCCCTCCAGGCGCCATCCCTCCAGCAGGCCCCAGTAGCGCGAGTCGTAACTGTTTTCGCGGTTGTCCCCCAGCATGAAGTAATGATCCTCCGGGATCACGATGGGCCCCCAGTTGTCACGGGTGGGCGCGTACGTGCGGGGATCCACGCCCTCCGGGAGATACGCGCGCTGCCACCCCATCTCGGGGCGAGCCTCGTCGCCCACCGGCGAGTGCTTCACGTACGGCTCCTCCAGGACCTCGCCGTTCACGTAGAGCACGCGGTTGCGCATCATGAGCGTGTCACCCGGCATCCCCACCAGCCGCTTCACCAGCTTGAGCGTCTCTTCATGGGGCGGGTCGAAGACCAGCACGTCGCCGCGCCTGGGCTCCGAGTACCCGGGAATCCGGATGTTCGTGAGGGGCACGTGCGATCCGATGGCGGCGCGGTTCACCAGGAGCATGTCCCCCACCAGGAGGGTATCCTCCATGGATCCCGACGTGATGACGAAGGTCTGAATGAGGAACGTGCGGAGCACGAACCAGAGGACCAGCGCGATGACGCCGGTCTTGAACCACTCCAGCGCGACGTTCTCCGCCTCGGCACCGGACGCGGCGGCCGCCGAGCCGTCGCGTGCGTCGCGCTGCTTCCGTCCTTTCGGGCCTCCACGACCGCGCTTCGTCATCGTGTCTCGGTTCCGTGTTCCTGAGGATCCTCCGCCCCGCCCCGTCGAAGCCAGGTGCGGGGGTTCCACCACACAAACGCGCCCGTCGCCCCGTCGGCCGCGGCGCCGGGCTCCTCCCATTCCCTCCCCACCCGTACGGTGACATCGACGTAGAGGTTCGGGTCGGGTCGGCTCAGGACGTTACTGATTCCCAGCGCCTTGGCAACGCCCTCCGCCCAGTCCATCCGTCCCACCCGGTCGTAGACCAGAGACGAATCCTCGGTAAACGCCTCCGCGTTCCCCCAGAACACCACGTCGAAGCCACGGCTGCGAAGGAGTTGGGTGGCGCGGCGGGCCGCGCCGGGTACGCCGCCTGCGTTCAGCACCTCCACCCGGACCCGTTCCCGGACCATGAGGGCGTCGGAGGCGGTGTCCACTGGACGCTCACCCTGACCCCGAATCCAGAGCGCCGCCGCCCCTCCTGCCACCAGCGCCGCCGCCACCCAGTACCGGAGCTTCACGGCGATGCGAGCGCGTTCCAGAAGGCCACGGTGTCGGGGAGGAGTTCGATGCCCCGCTGCACCAGGTACCGGATGCGCGCCTGCACGATCTCCCGCACCACGTCGTCCAGCGCGTGGGGCATCCGGTCCCGGAGGCCCGCACGCCACTCGGGCTCGAAGTCCCGACCCGGCTCCAGGAAGTCGGCGGCGTAGAGGGCGCGGCCCAGTCGGCGGAGCCGGTGGGATCCGATGGTGTGGCAGGCCACCGCCCGGAGGAATTCCCCGTCGTCCACACCGTCGATGCGGAGTCGCTCCGCTGCGGCGGGACCGTGGAGGACCGCCCCGGGCAGCCCCTGCCGGTCCGGGGGCACCCTCGGCCGAAGCACCTCCGGATCGGCATCCCGAAGGGCGTCATGAAGCCACCCCGCGGCGCGCCACCGGGCCCGCTCGCCGTCAGGTAGACCGAACTCCGCCGCCCACGCGTCCAGGAGCTCCGCCACCCTCGCCATGTGCGCCCGCCGGTCCGATCCGGCGCAGCTCCAGCGCGGAAGGCGTCCCTCCGCGGCGTCTTCGATGACAGGGTGCATACGTTCGGTGCCAGGAGCCTCGAGGTGGGGCCGTGACGTCGCCCTGCGCGTCCGGCGCAGCACCGCACAAGCTACGGCGCCGCCGGTCAGGATTGAAGACGGCGGTGCGCGTTTCGCTACCTTTTCCCGCATGACGATCCGCTGGGACGCGCCCCTGGCGAGGGGGGTGGCGCACGAACTCGACGGGCGACTCACCGGCGCGCGGCTCCGGGGCCTGGTGCTGGACGCCGACACGCGGGAAGCCCGCTTGATCTTCCGTGGCGTTCAGCTCCTCTGGCGCCTGCACCCCGAACGCGGCGTGGTGCGGCTCCTGAACGAGGAGCCGGGCACGGAGCCGGCGCTCCCGCTCAGGGGACGGCTCCGGCGCGTCCACACACCGCCGGACGAGCGCATCGTGCGCCTGGTCTTCCTGCCGGAGAGACGCACGCAGCGCGCGGTGGACGTGGTGGTGGAGCTCCTGGGGAACCAGTGGAACCTCCTGGTGGTGGATGCCGCCAGCGGAACCGTCCGCCACGTTTTGCGCACCAGGGAGCGGGGACGTGTTCTGCGGGTGGGACAGCCCTACACACCACCGCCCCCCTCCCGGCGCGTGGGGCGCGACGGGGATCTGTCCCCGGAGGAGTGGGAGGCCCTCCTGGTGGCGTTGCCGGCCACGAGTCCCGAGTCCGAGCTCGTTCGGCGTGTGGCGTGGACCTCACCGTTGAACGCGCCGTCGCTGATCTCGCTCCCGGTGGCGGAGAGCTACGCGCTCTGGCGCCGGCTTGCGGGACGGGAGGAGCCGGCGCCCACCCTTCTGGAGACCTCCAGAGGGCTTCAGCCCTACCCCGCACCCCTTCCGCACCTGCCGGGGCGGCCGGCGACTTCCCTGCTGGACGCCTTCACCGAGGCCGATGTGGGGGGGCGCGATGCCGACACCGCCGGCGGGGTCCCCGAGGCGCTCCTGAGGCGCGCCGAGGCGGTGCTGGATCAGGCCCGGCGACGCCACACACGCCTGGTGGCGGAGCTGGACGCCACACCGGACCCCGAGGCGCTCCGATCCACCGGCCACCTTCTTCTGGCCCACCTGCACGCCGTTCCTTCCGGTGCGCCGTGGGTGGAGCTCACGGATTTCGACGGCACCCGGCGCCGCGTGGAGCTGGATCCCACGCTGCCGCCGGCGCGCCAGGCGGAGCGGTACTTCCAGGAGGCCGCCCGCGCCGAGCGCGCCCGTGCCCGCCTCCCCGGCCTCATACGCGCCGCCGCCGCCGAGGTGGCGCGCCTGGAGCGATGCCTGGCGCAGGCGCGGGAGGGAGGGCTGTCGCCGGAGGGGCTGGTGGCGGAGCTTCCACCTGCCTCACCTTCGTCTCCACAGGGTGGCGCCCCCGAGGAGAGCCTTCCATATCGAAGCTATCGAAGCAGCGGAGGCCTGGAGATCCGCGTGGGCCGCGGCTCCCGGCACAACGACGAACTCACCTTCCGCCACGCCTCACCCGACGACATCTGGCTCCACGCCCGGCACGCCGCCGGGGCGCACGTCATCCTCCGGTGGGGGCGCCGGGAGAACCCGCCCGCCCGTGACCTGGAGGAAGCCGCCATCCTGGCGGCCCTTCACTCCAAGGCCCGCGGCTCCGGCACCGTCCCGGTGGACTGGACGCGCCGCAAGTACGTGCGCAAGCCGCGGAAGGCTCCGCCCGGCGCCGTGGTGCCGGATCGGGTGAAGACGCTCTTCGTGACGCCGGATCCCCGACTACCGGAGCGCCTGAGCCCCTCTCGCTGACGGGCCGCCGTCTGGTTTGACAGGTGGCGGGACAGAGAGAGCACGCCTCGTTGGGTGCGCCACGCACCCTGCTGTACCACGGCGCGACTTCAGCGCCGTGGATCGGTGGCAGACCGCCTTCCTCCCCGTCTACGCGGCGTGGGCGTGGGTGGTGGTCCTGCTCTTCCCGGTGGTGTTCGGCTTCCGGTGAGGCGCGGGGCGCTCAGGCGACGCCCACACCGGCGTCCATGGCCTCGCGCAACGACGTGAGGAAGGCCGCCGCCGCGTCGATGCCGTCGGTGCCCAGCGCACGCACCAGCGCGCTGCCCACCACCACGCCGTCCGCCAGCCGCGCCACGTCGGCGGCCTGCTCCGGGGTGGAGATGCCGAAGCCCACCGCCACCGGGAGCGCCACGCGCTCGCGGACCCGGGACACCTCCTCCGCCAGCGTGGCGCGGAGCTGAGCGCGGGCGCCGGTGACGCCGGTGCGGGAGATGTAGTACACGAAGCCGGAGCCGCCTTCCACCACTTCGCCGATGCGTTCCGGAGGCGTGGTGGGAGCCACCAGACGGATGAGATCCAGCGGCGAGGCCGCCAGCCGGGACTCCAGCTCCGGATCGGCCCCGGTGGGGAGGTCCGTCACCAGAACACCGTCGGCGCCGGCCTCCACCGCGTCGGTGACGAAGGCCTCGATCCCGTGTTTGAGGAGGGGGTTCAGGTAGGAGAAGAGCACCACCGGCGTGTCGTGGCGGCGGCGGAAGCTCCGCAGTTGTTCCAGCGCGCTCTCCAGCGTGGTCCCGCCCTGGAGCGCCTGGAACGACGAGGCCTGGATGGTGGGCCCGTCCGCCAGCGGATCCGAGAACGGGATGCCGAGCTCGATGATGTCGGCACCCGCGGAGACCAGCGCCTCCAGCACGTCCACGGTGTCTCCGCGCCGGGGGTATCCGGCGGTCACATAAGGAATCAGGGCCTTCCGGCCCTGGGATGCGAGCCTGGCGAACGCCGCGTCGATGCCACCGGCCATCGTCTCCTCTCCCCTCCTCTCCCCGCTCCGCCTCAGGCGATGAGGTAGTCGGACACGCGGATCCCGTACTTCTGCGGGTCGGTGGTCTTGATGATGTGCCGCTTCGGGCGCCCTGTGGCGGGATCGTTCTCCGCCAGATCCAGCATCACCGGTTCGGGCAACGGCACCCCCATGGGATCGGAGATGATCTTCACCGTGGGCCGGTGCAGGAGCTCCGGGTTCTCGTTCGTCTTCGCCACCACCGCCATCTCGTGGGAATCCAGGATCACCAGCGTGCCCACGGGATAAACGCCGGTGGCGGTGATGAGGACCTTTACCAGCAGCGTATCCTGTCCGCGTCTGGGGTTGTCGCGCATCTCCTTGAGCACCGCGTCCGGCGGCCAGGGCTTGTACTGATAGCTCCGCACCGACGTCCCTGCGTCGAAGGCGTCGGCCACCGCCACGATACGCGAGAAGAGCGTCGGTTCGCGCGGTCGCTTGTTCGTCGGATATCCCGTGAGATCGATCTTCATGTGGTGCTCGTACGCCATGAGCATCTGGCGGTACGGCATGTCACTGAAGCCGTGCATCTTGAAGAGAAGCAGGAGACCCTCGGTGGTGTGCTCCTTGAGCTGCTCCCACTCCTCATCGGTGAGCCCCCCGGGCTTGTTGATGATGTCGTAGTCGACGCGCTGTTTTCCGATGTCGTGGAAGAGCGCGCCCAGCCCGAGTTCGAAGAGCTGCTGCTTGGTGAGTCCCAGTCGCTGGCCGATGATGACGCTGAAGATGCACACGTTCACGCAGTGGGTGAACGTGTACTCATCGAAGTCACGGAGCGTGGTCATGGTCACCATCGAGTTCTCGTTCGAGATGACCTGATCCACGATGCCCTGCACCGCCCGCTTCACCTTGCGCACGTTCACCGCCTTCCCCAGTCGGACGTCGCCCAGAGCCTCCTTCGCCACCTGGACCGACTGCGCGTAGGTTCGCTTCGCTGCGGTGAGCGCCTCCTCGTCCTCCTGCGGCTCCTCCACATCCTTCACCGGACGGAGGTCGATGTGCTCGATGGGCGCGGTGACGAACCGCTGCATGAAGGCGTCGTAGGGATCCTCACCGGCGGCGGGCCGCAGAAGCAGCGAGAGGAACGGCGCCCACTCCTCCCGGCGCACGCCTGCGGAGACCTCCACCGCGCCGATGCCGTGGTCCTGGAGCGCGCGGGCGAAGGAGCCGAAGGTGGCGAAGTTGGAGAGATCGAGCCGGAGGCGGGTTTCGTTGAGGAAGAAGAAGTCCCCCACCACGCGGATCTCCGCCACGCCGTCCACCGCCAGCACGCGCTCCATGAGGCCCTGGAGCTCGCTGAGCGCGGTCTGGACCGTCTCGTTCTCCACCGGATAGAGGCGCAGCGCTGAGAGCGCACCGTAGAGCGCGGTGAGGAGCTTCTTCCCCTCCGCCTGATAGTTGAGCTCGCTCACGACGCCTCCTCTCCGCGAAGCGCTCGGCCCACATTGCTCCGCACCACCGGGTCGTCGTCGTCCGCGGCCTTCTGGAGTGCCGCGCGCGCGGCGGGACCGGGGATCTTACCCAGCCCCAGCGCCGCCGCCGCGCGGATCTCCGTGGGTTCGCGCTTACCGAGAAACCGCTTTCCGCTGAGCAGTCCGTCCAGCGTGCGCACGCCCGCTTCCCCGGCCACCAGGCCGAAGGCCTCGAAGAATGCGATCTTCTCGGCGATGTCGGCGTTGCGGATCTCCTTGCCGGTGATGATGTCTTCCAGCGCGTCCGCCGCCGGGGTGTAGCGGAGCGTCCCCAGCGCGCGGGCGGCGGCGATGCGGACGTCGCGCTCCGGGTCGTCCAGTGTGTCCACCAGCGCGCCCGCCACCATGGAGGCCTTGAGGCTCACCGCCGCGTCCACCGCGGCCAGACGCACCGCCGGATCGGGGTGCGCCAGCAAGCCCGCCAGCGCCGGCCCCGCTTCGGTGACCTGCATCTCACCGGCGAGTCGGGCGGCGCCCGCGGCGATCAGCGGGTCCGACTCCTGGAGCAGCGCCACCAGCGCCCCCCGGTTGCGGGCGGCAATCCCCTTCACCGACTCCCGCAGTACCGACTGGAGTTCCTTGTGGTCCACGGTCTCCGACGCTCGGAGGAGCGCCGGGAGCGCACCGCCGCGCAGGTACTGCAGGAACTGGCCGAGCTGCGCGGCGGAGGTACGGATGGTGCCGTCGTAGAGCGCCCGGATGAGTTCTTCGATGGTCTCGGGCGTGCTGATCTCGTCGAGGATGGCGCGCGACTCGGCGAGACGCTGTTCGTCGAACACGCCCTCCATCCGCTCCAGCTGGCCCAGCTCCTGGAGCACCGCCGTGGCGGCGCTCAGCTGGCCGCGGCTGAGGAAACTGGGAAGGAGCATCCGGAGGATGTCCAGGATCTCACTCTGGCGAGCCCGGTTCTCCGGCTCCTCCAGGCGGTCGAAGAGCGCATTCAATACATCGGCGCGTACGTCGCGCTGGAGTTCCTTGCGCAGCTCACCCGCCAGGATCTCCATCTCCCGCGGGTCCAGCGCGTAGAGCGTGGGGTTGAAATCGTCCTTCGAGACGGTGGCGGGGCCGGGCTCGGCCGCCTGTCCGGAAGCGGCCGCCTCCTGGGCGTCCTCGCCCTCTTCGGCCGCGGTCTCCGCCTGGAGCACGGCCTGGAGTTCCCGCGCGTCGTGTCCGCCGCCGGGCTGAGGGAGCTCCACCCCCTCCGCCAGAAGATCGATGTACTGGTACTCGAAGTGTTGGAGGTCCTCCTGCCAGAGCACGGTGAGGAGATCGTCGCCTTCCGGCACGAGCTTGCGTGCCTTCTGGAGGATCCCCAGGAAGCGCTCCAGCTCCTCCCCTTCGATCCCCGGGGTGAAGGCGATTTCACGCACGCCGTCCTTGAAGAAGAGGAACGCCAGAGATTCGTTCCGGGAGGCCGCCTCGTACACGGGCACCTCACCCAGCAGGATGCGGTCCTCCGTCACGCGGAGCACCAGCCGGTCCACCTCCTCCCAGATCGTCCGGAATCCCCCGCGGAGCGCCTCCACGAAGCGCTGACGGACGGGGTTGTTGGCGTCGTAAAGCTGGAAGGCCCGGAATGCCTTGCCCAGCGTGACGAAGAGGCTCTTCGCCTGCTCCACCGGCTGGTCCTCATCCCAGGTCTGGGATGGGGCGTCGGGCTGTCCCTGGGGGGGCTGGTTCACGTTCATTCCTGAGTCGTCAGAATGCGGCTGCGCATCCGTGCGCTCCGCCATCCGTCACGAGTCTGCACGCTGGGCGGGTGCGCCGTCCGCGCGCACGTCGCCCACCTCCCGGCCTTCCACCCGAGCCACGTGCGCCACGTCCTTGTCACCCCGGCCCGAGAGACAGACGAGGATGGGACCGTCCTGCAGGTGGCGGGCACCTTCGCGTAGAACGTACGCCACAGCGTGCGCGGATTCCAGCGCCGGAATGATCCCCTCCAGCTCCGCCAGGCGGTGGAACGCCTCCAGCGCCTGAGCGTCGGTGACGGCGGTGTAGCGCGCCCGTCCCGTGTCTTTCAGGTAGGCGTGCTCGGGTCCCACGCCGGGGTAGTCCAGACCCGCCGATACCGAATGCGCGGGCGCTACCTGGCCGTGGGCATCCTGCAGCAGGTAACTCAGCGCACCGTGAAGGACGCCGGGCTCGCCCGCCACCAGCGACGCGGCGTGGGCGCCCGTCTCCAGCCCCTCACCCGCCGCCTCCACCCCCACCAGCGCCACCTCGGCGTCGGGGACGAAGGCGTGGAAGATCCCCATGGCGTTGGAGCCTCCGCCCACGCACGCCACCACCACCCCCGGGAGCCGTCCCTCTCGCTCCAGGATCTGGCTGCGCGCCTCCCGTCCGATGACGGACTGGAAATCCCGCACGATCCGGGGAAAGGGGTCCGGACCCACCACCGAACCGATGATGTAGTGGGTGTTTTCCACGTGGGTCACCCAGTCACGGATGGCCTCGTTCGTCGCGTCCTTCAGCGTCCGCGTACCCGAGGCCACGGGGCGGACTTCGGCGCCCAGGAGTTCCATCCGGTAGACGTTGAGTGCCTGCCGCGCGACGTCCTCCTCACCCATGTACACCACGCACTCCAGGTCGAAGAGCGCGCAGGCGGTGGCGGTGGCGACGCCGTGCTGGCCGGCGCCGGTCTCGGCGATAATCCGACGCTTCCCCATCCGGCGCGCCAGGAGCGCCTGGCCGATGGTGTTGTTGATCTTGTGGGCGCCGGTGTGGTTCAGGTCCTCACGTTTGAGGTAGACCGCGGGGTGGCCGGCGGCCTCCCCCAGGCGAGAGGCGCGGTACAGCGGCGTGGGTCGCCCCACGTAGGTGGCCAGGAGCGCGTCCAGCTCGGCCTGGAAGTCCGGATCGCGGCGGGCTGCCTCGTAGGCGTCGTTGAGCTCGTCCAGCGCGCGGATGAGGGTCTCGGGGACGTAACGTCCCCCGTACGGCCCGAAACGGCCCGGTCCCGCTGTGGTGGCGGTGGGATCGGCCTGCGACTGCGTCATGGCTGAGGGTCCGTGCTCGCGTGTCGTACGGCGTGGATGAAGGCCTCCAGGAGCGCAGGATCCTTCGCCCCGCGCCCGGATTCGACCCCTGAGGATACGTCCACCACGTCGGGTTCGTACAGGCGGACCCTCTGCGCCACGTTGTCCGGTGTGAGGCCGCCGGCGAGGACCACCACACGGACGTGCGAGCGAACCGCCCGGAACGTCTCCGGAGGCACCTCCAGACGGGCGCCGCCCCCGCCCACCAC
>WGEM01000122.1 GCA_015492755.1 Gemmatimonadota bacterium
CGCCCGTCGGCGTCGCGGGCGTCGATGGTGAACGCCACCACGTCACCGGTGCGGGCCGTGGCCGTCTGCGGCTCCATG
Organism: Gemmatimonadota bacterium; assembly: GCA_015492755.1. Lineage (GTDB taxonomy): Bacteria > Gemmatimonadota > Gemmatimonadetes > Longimicrobiales > Gaopeijiaceae > S146-37. Next base: position 79 of record WGEM01000122.1, read on the forward strand.
GTGATGGAGCGGACGGGGTTGGCCGCCACGTCCAGCTCCAGCGTGGCCTGCACGTCGTTCTCGGTGGACGCGGTGAGCGTCACCCGGCCGGGCGCGCGGCCCGTCACCACACCGCCGGGCGTCACGCTGGCCACATCCGGGTCCGACGACGTCCAGGTGATGGCGGCGCTGCTGTGCTCGGTGCCTTCGGTGGTGAGCACCCGTCCGTGCAGGCCACGCTGGAGCTGGACGTGGCGGCCAACCCCATCCGCTCCATCACCATGGAGCCGCAGACGGCCACGGCCCGCACCGGTGACGTGGTGGCGTTCACCATCGACGCCCGCGACGCCGACGGGCGGCCGGTGACGGACGCGGCGCTGGATCTGGCGGTGGTGGGGCTGGACGCCAACGGCGCCTTCGTCTTCGAGGACAGGACCTTCGTGGCGGAGCAGCCCGGCGCGTACCGCGTGCTGGCGTCCTCCGGCCCGGCGTCCGCCGCCGCGGTGGTGGAGGTGACGCCCCGCGACGTCACGGTGCCGGTGGAGCTGGTGGGACACGGCGCGGTGGCGCACGTGGCCACCAGCGACCTCTGGGTCTTCGAGGGCCGGGACGGCCGCGACTACGCCTACACCGGCACCCACGCGCAGGGCGGCGGGCAGCGGATGTTCGTGTGGGACGTCACCGACCCCGCCAACCCCGTGCTCACCGACTCGGTGGTGGTGGACGCCCGCGTGGTGAACGACGTGAAGGTGAACGACGACGCCAGCTGGGCCATCATCACCCGCGAGGGTGCCAGCACGCGCCGCAACGGCATCGTGGTGCTGGACCTCACCGAGCCGGCGCACCCCACCATCCTCGCGGAGCTCACCGACTCCCTCACCGGCGGCGTTCACAACGTGTGGATCAACGGCGACGTGGTGTACGCCGTCAACGACGGCACCAGCGCCATGAACATCATCGACCTCAGCGACCCCGCGAACCCGAAGAACGTGGGACGCTGGGAGATCCGCCCCGGCGAGACGGACAAGACGCTCCACGACGTGTGGGCGCGCGACGGCTACGCGTACCTCTCGTACTGGGACGACGGGCTGGTCATCCTGGATGTGGGCGCCGGTACGCACGGGGGCACACCCACCGAGCCGGCGTTCGTGTCGCAGATCTCCTATCCCGAGGGGAACACCCACGTGGCGTGGAGGAACGGCGACTACGTCTTCGTGGGCGACGAGATCGGCACGCCCGACGGGATGCGCGGCTTCATCCATGTCATCGACGTGAGCGACATCGAGAACCCGCGCCAGGTGGCCAAGTACGACCTGCCGGAGGCGGGGGCGCACAACGTCTGGGTGGAGGACGACGTCCTCTACATCGCCTACTACCAGGGCGGGCTGCGCATCGTGGACGTGAGCGGCACGCTGCGGGGTGACCTCTACCGGCAGGGTCGCGAGATCGGCTTCTACCGCACCCGTGCGCCGGAGGGCAAGAGCCTGGTGCCCAACCAGCCGCAGGCGTGGGGGCCGCAGGTCTTCAAGGGCAACGTCTTCGTGAGCGACATGTACAGCGGGCTCTGGATCATCAAGCACGCCAGGCCGCGTCCGGTGACCTTCTGAGGTGGCGATGCGCATGACGACGGGACGCGGGGCGGGCGCGGCGCTCGCCGTGGCCCTCGCCGCCGTCGGCTTCGGGCCGGCGGTGGCTGCGGTCCTGGGGCCGGCGGGGCAGACGCTCGCCGCCCAGGGGCCGGCCAGGTACTGGGTCTACGTGGCCAACGAGTCCTCCGACCTGGTGTCGCGGGTACGCTTCGACGGCACCACGCTGGTGGAGGAGCGGGCGGTGACGGTGGGCTTTCACCCCACCGATCTGGACGGCGCCCATGGCGTGGCGGTGGATCCGAAGGACGGCTTCGTCTACATCTCCATCGCCCACGGCCGCCCCTACGGCTACATCTGGCAGATGCGCGCCGGCACCGAGGAGTTCGTGGACACGGCGCAGGTGGGGCTCTTTCCCGCCACCATGGCGGTCTCCGCCGACGGCACGTCGCTCTACGTGGTGAACTTCAACCTCCACGGCGATCCCCTGCCCAGCTCGGTCTCGGCGGTTTTCACGCCCGTCATGACGGAGGTGGCGCAGGTGGAGACGTGCGTCATGCCCCACGGAAGCCGCCTCAGTCGGGACGGACTCCGCCACTACTCCACCTGCATGATGTCGGATCAGCTCGTGGAGATCTCCGTCACGGGCCCGAAGGTGGCGCGCCGCATGCGCCTCACGGCGGATAGGGAGGGCGTGCTGGCGCCCGACGACCCGGCGGCGACGCGTCCCGTCATGGGCGCGGGGGTGTGCAAGCCCACCTGGGTGGTGCCCTCGCCCGACGACCGCTTCGTGTACGTACCGTGCAACGGGCGGGGCGACGTGCTGGAGATCGAGCAGAAGACGCTCACGGTGCGACGCACATTCCCGGCGGGCCGGGCGCCCTACAACGCCGACGTCACGCCCGACGGCTCCCTCCTGGTGGTGACGCTCAAGGGGGAGCAAGCGGTGGCGGTCTACGACCTGGCCTCCGGGACCGAGCGGGCGCGTATCCCCACCACGCAGCCGGTGACGCACGGGGTGGTGGTGAGCCCCGACGGGCGCTACGCCTTCGTCACCAACGAGGCGGTGGGCGCGGTGCGCGGCACACTGGACGTGGTGGATCTGGAGCGCGATGCCATCGTGGCGTCGCTGCCGCTCCACTACCAGCCCGGCGGCATCGGCTTCTGGAAGATGGAGAAGGGCGGGAGCTGAGGCCGGGCGCTCAGCGCACCTCGATCCCCGACGCCGCCAGGAAGCGCTCCAGCGAGTCCCGCAGGGCGTTGTGGCGGGCGACGGCGTCCCGGCACGCCGCTTCCTGCGTGCGGATGCGCATCTCCAGCGTGTCCCACGCCGCCACCGAGTCGTTGTAGGTGTCGAAGGCCTCCAGGTAGGGCTCGTACACCGCTTCCGGGACGCCCCGGGGATGCAGCGCCTCAAAGCTGTCCACCCGGGCGCGCATGGAGTCCAGACGCCCGCGGAACTCCTGGATCTGACGCTCCGCGTCGGACAGCCCCTGACGGCAGCGGGTGGCGGCCACCCGGGCGCGGTAGAGCTCGTCCCGGAGCCGCTCCACCTCGTGACGGATGCGCTGCTGCTCCAGGATCCGCTGGGCGCCGAAGTAGAGGATGGCCGCCATGGAGAGGAGGAGCACGGAGCCCAGGACCACGCGACCGCCCCGCTTCATCGCCACGGCTGGACGTTCCTCCCGGAGGCGCAGGGCGCACGGCAGCCCTCCGGCGCGAGCCGGCGGTCCGGATCGGTGGACCGAGACCCACGTGGCGTGAATGTGGACATCATCTGGGCGCCCAGGGGTTCGGGGGTGTGGGGC
>WGEM01000123.1 GCA_015492755.1 Gemmatimonadota bacterium
CTCCTTTACTTGGACAGGACCTGGGCTCCTAAAGCGCCGCGACGAGGTCGGTGAAGCCCAGAGCCTCCAGCCCCAACCACACGGCGAACACCACATACAGCGTCATCATCCCGTGCGCCTCCACCCGGTTCAGCTCGAGATCCCGCAGCATGAACGCGATCATGGCGATGGTGGCCACCACCAGAAACGCCATCATGGGCACGATCTGCGAGAAGTTCACCATGATGGCGCCCGAGACGATCACGGCCGCCGGTACCGCCACCAGCAGATCGAACACGTTGCTCCCCAGTACGTTGGAGAGGCTGGACTCCGTGCGCCCCAACCGTGCAGCCTGCACGCTCACGAAGGTGTCGGGCACCGACGTGGCTCCGGCGATGATGGTCATCCCCCACAGGAAGGTGGGCGTGTTCAGAAGCTCCGCCATCCCGATGGCCACGCGGAGCAGGATCTCCACGCCCACCAGAATGAAGCCCACCATGAGCACGAGGACCAGCCACTCCTTCCCGGCCTGGATCCCCTCCTGAGGCGGGTTCTCGTGCCTCGAGGACCGTACCTCGTGGAACTGAATGAACAGATAGAGCCCGTAGAGCAGCACCGGGATGGCTGCCAGGAGGGGGGTGAAAAGCCCCTGAAACACCCGGCGCCCGCCGTCGGTCTGCACCACGCCCCCGTTGTAAATCACCGCCAGGCTGAGCACCACCATGATGGCCGCCACCGACACGAGATAGAACTGCGCCTCCCGGTAGACGATGTCGCGGTTGGCCCGGAGGGGTTTGCCCGCGGCGTACACCGACACCGCAGGGATCACGAGAATGTTGAAGATGGCGGAGCCAACCACCGCCGACATGCCCAGCTCGAAGTCGTCATGAACGGGAAAGGCGAGGAGCGCGGTGATGAGCTCCGGCATGCTGGACGCCACCGCCATGAGCACGGAGCCCTTCACCACGTCGGGAATCCCGTAGTGCAGCGCCAGCCTGTGGGTGGCCTCCTCCAGCCTGCCGCAAGACACCCACAGGATGGCCGTGCCCACCACGGTACCTGCAATGAGCCAGAACCAGGTCATCGGGATCGTCGTGAGGGGTGAGGGGCCGGTCACCCCCGCCTGTACGGGGGATCGAAAGCTCGCGGCGGGCCGGGGTCTTCAGCAAGTACGGCACCCCCTTCCCTCCCCCTACGCTCCGGTATGATCGTACAGCGGCGCTTCACGGCGCGTCCCGTCCACCTCCCCGTAGCGAGTCTCCATCGGTGAGCACCTCCACTGCGGCGCAGCCTCGCGGCCACGGCTTCGGCACAGGCCCGGTCTTCCTGGCGAGCATCAGCACGATCCTCGGCGCCGTCATGTTCCTGCGCTTCGGCTACGCCGTGGCGCACGCCGGAATCCTGGGCACGTTCTTCATCATCCTTCTGGGACACGCCGTCACCATCCCCACCGCCCTGGCCATCGCCGAGATCGCCACCAACCGCCGGGTGGAGGGAGGCGGCGAGTACTTCATCATCTCGCGCTCCTTCGGCACCACCATCGGCGGAGCCATCGGGATCTCCCTCTACCTGTCGCAGGCCATCTCGGTGGCCTTCTACATGATCGCCTTCGCCGAGGCGTTCAGCCCCCTGGCGGGGTGGTTCCAGGAGACGCTGGGCGTACCCTTCGATCCCCGCATCGTGTCCCTCCCGGCCACGGTGGCGCTGGTGGTGCTGGTGCTCACGAAGGGAGCCAACCTGGGCGTCCGTGCGCTCGGGGTGGTGGCGTCCATCCTGGCGGCATCGCTGGTGATGTTTTTCATGGGCGAGGGGAGCCCGGAGATCCGCCCGGAGTCCGTTCCGCTCCTCTCAGGGCTGGAGAACCCCGACCCCTTCATGCTGGTCTTCGCCATCGTCTTCCCCGCGTTCACCGGGATGACCGCCGGCGTGGGCCTCTCCGGTGACCTGGCGGAGCCGGGCAAGTCGATTCCGCGCGGGATCATGGCGGCGACGTTCACCGGGATGCTGGTCTACGTCTTCGTCGTCCTCAAGCTGGGCACCTCCGCCTCTCCCGAGGCGCTGGCTTCCGACCAGCTCATCATGGCGCGGATCGCGGTGTGGGGCCCCATCATCCCCATCGGGCTGGCGGCGGCCACGCTCTCGTCGGCCATCGGCTCCATCCTGGTGGCGCCCCGCACCCTCCAGGCGCTGGCGGGAGACGCGGTCCTCCCGCTGCCCCGGGCGAACCGCTTCCTCTCCATGGGCGTCGGAGCGGCCAACGAGCCCCGCAACGCCACGCTCATCACCGGTGCCATCGCGCTGGTGTTCGTCTTCCTGGGCTCGGTGGACATGGTGGCGCGCATCGTCTCCATGTTCTTCATGGTGACCTACGGCGCGCTGTGCGCCATCTCCTTCCTGGAGCACTTCGCCGCACGCCCCTCATACCGCCCGAGCTTTCGCTCCAAGTGGTACCTGAGCCTCACCGGCGCCGTGATGTGCGTGATCCTCATGCTCCAGATGGATCTTCTCTTCGCGGTGGCGGCGATGGTGGTGATGACGGGGCTGTACCTGGTCATCCGCAGGAGCCGAGGGGGGCAGGACGACCTCTCCGCCATCTTCCACGGCGTCATGACGCAGGCCACCCGGTACCTCCAGGTACGGCTGCAGAAGGAGCAGTCGCCCGACTGGCGTCCGGCGCTCATCGCGGTGAGTCCCCGCACCTTCGATCGCACCTCGCCCATCCAGATGCTGGAGTGGCTCTGCCACCGCTACGGCTTCGGGATGTACCTCCACTACATCAAGGGCGTGCTGGAGCGGCGCACCTGGGACGAGAGCCGGGAGGTCCAGAAACGCCTGGTGCAGGCCATGACCCAGCGGAAAGGCGCGCTCTTCGTGGACACCATGATCAGCCCGTCCATGCGCACCGCGCTGGCTCAGAGTCTCCAGATGCCCGGCATCTCGGGGATGGAGAACAACTCGGCGCTCTTCGAGTTCGGCGTCCACGATCCCCCTCAGGTGCTGGACGAGGTGGTGGAGGGCGTCCGAATGGCCGCCGTACCGCGCCTCAACACGCTGGTGCTCCGTCACGGCGAGAACTTCTTCGGAGCCCGCCGCACCATCCATGTGTGGCTCACCTGGCATGACACGCGCAACGCGAACCTCATGATTCTCCTGGCCTACATCCTCCTGGGACACCGGGACTGGAAGGACGGCCAGATCAACCTGTTGGTGGCACACCCCAAGGGTCAGATGGCGGAGCGCCGGCGCGAGATCCACGAGATGATCACGGAGGGGCGCCTGCTCATCAGCGAGAAAAACGTCCTCTTCATCGGTACCGAAGACGGCATCGACTTCGAGCGCCTGGTGGAGGCGCGCTCCGCCATGGCGGACCTGGTGATGATGGGCTTCACGCTCGAGCGGCTGGAGCGCCGCGGCGCCGACACCTTCCGGCGTTTCCCCGAGCTCAGGGACGTCCTCTTCGTACACGCCGCCGACCGGGTGGTCATCGAGTGAAACGCGAAGGGGCGGCAGGCCTCACGGCCCGCCGCCCCCTGGACGTGGTGTGCCGGGAGCGCGCCTACCGCACGTCCCCCGCCAGGCGCTTGAAGAAGGGGCTCACCACCACCGGTACCGTGGGCATCCTGGCGGTGGTGGTGAGCGCCACGGTGCGGAAGAGCTGCGCCGACTCCAGGTTCTCCAACTGACCCGCCACCAGGCCCGCGAAGAGGTTGCCCAGCGCGGCGCCCACGAACCAGATCCCCATCATCTGACCCACGCGCTTCGCCGGCGAGAGCTTGGTGATGGCGGAAAGGCCGATGGGCGAGATGGTGAGCTCGCCGCAGGTGTGCAGGAAGTACGTCACGATGAGCCATGCCGGCGAGACGAGGTTCCCGTCGGTTGCGTTGGCGGCGCCCCACGAGATCACGAAGAAGCCC
>WGEM01000124.1 GCA_015492755.1 Gemmatimonadota bacterium
GCATCGGCGGCGGGCGGGGCGGGGGTCCTCTGGCTGCTGCGACCGAAGATCCGCACCAAGCTGAACCGGGCCCGCACCGCCGAGGGGCGCCTCTTCAAGGCGCTGCTGCTCTCCTTCGTGGGCGTCTTTTTCTGGGCGCTCATCTTCGCGGTGATCTTCCGCATGCTCCTGTATTTCCGGGGCACGCAGGGTATCGGGGATCTGCTGGCGGGCAAGCTGCTGGGACTCGCCTTCCTCACCTTCCTCATGATCCTGGTGCTCTCCAACGTCATCACGGCGCTCTCCACCTTCTTCCTCTCGGAAGACCTCGAGCTGATGGTGGCGGCGCCGGTCCCCGCGGAGACGGTCTACGGCGCCCGTCTCATCGAAACCATCGTGGACTCCTCATGGATGGTGGCGCTTCTGGCCGTCCCGCTCCTGGCGGCGTACGGCGTGGTCTACGCGGCGGATTGGAAGTACTACGTGCTGGCCTTCGGGGCGCTCATCCCCTTCCTGGTGATCCCCGCGGTGGCGGGCACCGCGCTGACCCTGGTCCTGGTGAACATCTTCCCGGCGCGGCGGACGCGGGACCTTCTGGCGCTCATCGGGCTCTTCGCCGCCGCGGGTGTGGTGGCGCTCTTCCGGTTCCTCAGGCCGGAGCGGCTCATGCGGCCCGAGGAATTCCGTGACCTGGTGGACTTCATGGCGGTGCTCCGTACGCCCACCTCGCCGTGGCTCCCCAGCGAGTGGGTATCGGAGTCGCTCATGTCGTATCTCTCGGGGTTTTTCGACCCCTTCCCCTTCCTCTTTCTCTGGAGCACCGCGGCCGCATTCGTGGTGATGGGCGCGTGGGCGCACCGGCGCCTCTACGACGCGGGATTCACCCGTTCGCAGGAGGGCGCGGAGCTGAAGGAGGGGCGGGTACGCTCGGTGGTGCTGGAGCGAATGCTCCGCGACGCCCGCCCCGGCACGCGGGGCTTCGTGGCCAAGGAGATCCGCGTGTTCTTCCGCGACACCACCCAGTGGTCGCAGCTCATCCTTCTGGGCGTGCTGGTGGCGGTGTACGTCTACAACATCACCGTGCTGCCCCTGTACACGGGGGAGCAGGTCTCCTTCCTCCTCATCAACGTGGTCTCCTTCCTGAACCTGGGGCTGGCGGGCTTCGTGGTGGCGGCCATCGCGGCACGCTTCGTCTTTCCCGCCATGTCGCTGGAGGGCCGCATGATGTGGCTCCTGCGTTCCTCCCCGCTGGACGTGCGGACGCTCTTCTGGTCGAAGTACTGGGTGGGCACGGTCCCGCTCCTGGTGGTGGCGCTGCCCCTCATCGTGGTCACCAACGTGGTGCTGGAGGCCACGCCCTTCATTCTGGTGCTCACGACGCTCACCATGGTGGGCGTCACCGTGGCGCTCACGGCGCTGGCGCTGGGCTTCGGGGCGCTCTACCCCAATTACGAGACCGAGAACGTGGCGGAGATCCCCACCTCCTTCGGGGGGCTCCTCTTCATGATGGCCGCGGTCTCGTACCTGGCAGGGGTGGTCATCCTGGAGGCCTGGCCGGTATACCTCTTCCTGCAGTCGCGGTTGCAGGAAGGTGTGGCTCACGTGAGCGTCCTTCCTCTGGTGCTGGGGGTGAGCGGGGCGCTGGTGCTGACGGCGCTGGCCACCTGGCTCCCGCTGCGCGCCGGTGTGCGGCGGGTGCAGAGCCTGGATTTCTGACGCGCCGCCCGGGACGGGAGTTCGAGCCCCTCCCCCTCCGGCTTGCGCCGAGGCCCTCGGGGCTCGATCCTGCGGGAGCACACCGGACCGGGCAGGCCCCGCGCGGGTCGGTGCCCGGTCGAGGATCCTCCGGAGGCGTCCCATGCTCGAGTCCATCAAGCAGTTCTTCTCCTCGTCGATGAAGCCGAAAGAAGGGAGCGACGACGAGGCCGGCCGCAAAGACATCCGGCTGGCGGCCTGCGCGCTCCTCCTGGAGCTGGCGTACGCCGACGACGAGTTCACCGACGATGAACGACAGCACCTGGAGTCCGCCATTCGCCGCCAGTACGGGCTGGATGCGGACGAGGCGGAGCGTCTGGTGAAGCTGGCGGAGGAAGCCCGTCGCGATTCGGTGGACCTCTGGCAGTTCACCAACCTCATCGCGGAGAACTACTCGCTGGGCCAGAAGATGGTGCTGGCGGAGATCATGTGGGGTCTGGTCTACTCCGACGGCGATCTCGCCGACAAGGAAGACTACCTCATGCGCAAGATCTGCAACCTCCTCCGGCTGGAGCCCGGGTATCTGGCGGAGGCCCGCAAGCGCATCGAGGACGAGGGGCGTTCCGCCGCGGATCTGGCGGACTGACGCCCGCCGCTGCGGGGGTGACAGGGGGGCGCGCGCTCCACATATTCTGTCTCTCGCACCACGTTTCTCTCGAGTGACGACGATGCTACGCGACCTGGTTCCGGGCGGATATCTCTTCACCCACGCGGTGTTCTGGACGGTGGTGGGCCTGGTGGCGGTGGGCACCAACGCGGTGGCCATCATCCTCTCCGTGGGCCTGGTGCTCCTGGCCTACGAGTCGCTCACGCAGCGCTGACCGCGGAGCGGCGCTCAGGCCCCGCCCGGCGCGGCCCGCTGCCGTAGGGGAGCAGGCTTCCAGCCCATCATGACGCTCGCGCTCCTCATCGCCGGAGCCGTACTGGCATTCCTCCTGGGCATCTGGCTTGGCCTTCCCGGTCGCTACCGGAGTGCCGAGGAGATCGAGGAGCTGATGGCGCAGGGCCCGAGGCGACGCCAGCGGGTGCGGCGCCGGTTCGTGGCGGTGGCGTGGCTCCAGCGGCAGATCAGCGGCCGGAGCATGCACCGCGATCGAGGCTTCGGGTTGCGGGCTCCCGACGACCGCGACTGACGCCCGGGGATCGCCAACGACGGGTTCAGGGCCGTGGCACGCCCAACGCGGGCCGCACTCTGACTCGGAGAGGCTCCTAGCCCAGGACGGCGTCCACCACCACCAGGATCGTCCCGATGAAGGCGCCCAGCACGTAGCCCAGTCGAACGATGAGGACCAGTTCCCGGTCGGTGACCCTGCGCACCAGGTCCTCGAGCCGGTCCATGGGGAAGTGCAGGACCTTCTCCTCCACGCGGCGCGCCACATCGATCTGCTGGACCACCACGGGGACCTGCGTCTGGAGCCAGTCCCAGAGGGGGTCGCTGAGCGCCCGTTCGATGCGTTCCGCGGCGTGGTCGGGCAGCCATCGGGCCGGCGTGCCGATGGGCTGATCCAGGAGCCGACGCACCAGCCCGCGCGCGCTCCGCCGCAGCGCGTTGCGGGCCGTCTCGGTGCGCGCCGCCACCACCAGCGCGCGGGTGACCTTCTCCGCGGGGACGCGGTCCAGCACCTCGCCCCAGGTCCGCGCGCCGGCGCGCTCCACCGCCCGGTGGAGCTTCTCCACCAGGAAGTCGCGGGTGGCGGGATCGCGAGCCATCTGCACGACCCACCGGGCCAGCGTCGCTCGGGCCTCCTGGACGTTGGCGTCGTCGGGCTCGCCCAGCACCTCCGCCACGGGGCGGCGAAGGAAGTCCACGATGGCCTCGTTCACCCCCCGGGCGATGGCGTCCTGGACGGCGGGGTCGCGCAGGATCTCGGAGAGCCGCTCCGAGCCTTCCGCCTCGATGGTGTCCAGCACCTTGTCCACCGTGTCCTCCGTCATGACCAGGCGCGCCACCACCCGCTGGTGGAACTTCAGATCACGGAGGAAGCGGTGCAGGAGATCATGGATCATCGCCTCGAAGCGCTCGCGGGCCGACTCGTCTTCCAGAAGACCCCCGAGACGGTGCGCCGCCAGCGGCAGATAACCGGCGATGGCCTTCTCCAGGGACGACACGAGCCCTGAGGGGAGTACCTCCTCGAAGGTGCGGCCGGGCTCCAGGAGACGCCGGGACGCGCGGATGAGGTAATCCTCCACCGCCGCCTCGAAGTCGGGACTCTCCACCGCGGCGGCGATCCAGTCCCGGACCGCCGCCTCCAGGGCGGCGCCCCGGGCGGGCGTGAGAAGGTCGCCGATGGGTTCGTCCCGCACCGCCTCGATGAAGCCCTGCGTCCGCTCCGCCACCACCCGCTCGAAGTCTTCGGAGTCCACGTACGCCACCAGGTGCTCCAGCCCGCGCTCCACCGCCTCGTCCAGAAGCGCCTCCAGATCCGACATCACACGCGGATGGATGAGCTCACGCAGTGAGCCGCGTTCGGTGTGGAGCACGTCGTTGAGGAACGCCTGCAGGCGCTGGTCGAAGGCCCGCCTGAAGGATTCGTCGGCGAAGGTCCTGGCCAGGTCATCCGGGGTGAGGAGCCGGTTTCCCACCGTCCGTCCGATGGCGGCGGCCAGGCGCGGCTGATTCTTGGGGATGGCGCCCTGAAGCAGCTTGAGTCGCCACCGGCCCAGGAGCCTCGGCGGTTCGTAGGGATGGAAGAGCATCCAGATGGCCACCGAGTTCGTGAGGCCGCCCGCCAGTGCCCCGAAGGCGATCTTGAGCGCCGCGGCCAGGAGGGCGTCGTTCACGTCAGCGCCTCTCGTGCAGCAGGAC
>WGEM01000125.1 GCA_015492755.1 Gemmatimonadota bacterium
CAGCGCCCGGACGTCGTGAGCCCCCCACGGGCCCCATCGCCGACCGCGTGCGCGAGGTGCTGGACACGCAGGTCAACCCCGCCATCGCCGCCCACGGTGGAATGATCACGCTGGTGGATGTCCAGGACACCGACGTGTACGTGGAGATGAGTGGAGGATGCCAGGGCTGCGCGCTCTCCCGCATGACGCTGCGGCAGGGCGTGGAGCGCATGCTGCGCCAGGCCGTCCCGGAGCTGACCGCCGTCCACGACGTCACGGACCACGCTTCGGGGCAGAATCCATACCTCTGATGCGGCGGGCGCGCCGCGTCCTGACGCTGCTGGCGGTGGTGGTCCCCGCCGCCGTGGCGGACGCGCGGGCCCAGCTCTGCGAAACGCCGTGTGTGGGGCCGTCGCGCGGCATCATCATCGCCGCCGGTGGCGGCCACCTCCCCCAGGAGATCTACCGGGAGTTCGTGCGGCTGGCGGGCGGGAAGGACGCCCGCATCGTCCTCATCCCCACCGCCGGCGCCCGCTACGGTTCCCACGACGGTTGGACCGCCATTCAGGAACTCCGGCGCGCGGGGGTGGAGAAGCTGGAGATCCTCCACACGCGGAGCCGCGCCGTGGCGGACCTGGACGCCTTCGCCGCCCCCCTCCGGGAGGCCACCGGCGTGTGGTTTTCCGGTGGACGGCAGCACCGCCTGGTGGACGTCTACCTGGGCACGCGCACCCACGATGAGCTCCGGGCGCTCCTGGACCGGGGAGGCGTCATCGGGGGGAACTCGGCCGGCGCGTCGGCGCTGGCGTCGTTCCTGGTGCGCGGCTCCGAAGACGGCAAGGAGGTCGTGGACCCCGACCGCGACGAAGGCTTCGGCTTCCTCCGAAACGTAGCCATCGACCAGCATCTGCTGGCGCGGGGTCGCCAGTTCGACCTCATCCAGGTGCTCCGGCAGCGGCCGGAGCTGCTGGGCATCGGCCTGGAAGAGGGCTCCGCGGTGGTGGTGAGCCGGGACCTGGCCCGCGTCATGGGCGAACGCGTCGCCATCTACGATCTCACGGACCCCGGCAGCCTCATCCCCATCCGCTGGCTGCGCCCCGGCGACGTGTACGACCTCGGCGCCCGGCGTCTGGTGATCTCCGAGCCCTTCGAGTCGCCTCGTTAACGGGATCCCGGCCCGCGTGAACCTCCCACCGCGGAGGGCCGCAACGAAGCCAGCGGCCAGGCGGGATTCGGGAGCTGACGGCAGGCGGGGTTCTCGCATCCCGGACACCGGAATGGGTACTGCCGCGTGCAGGGTCGCTCCTCCGCCAGGTGCTGGCGGACGATCTCTGCCAGTGCGTCCAGGAAGATGGGCTCGTCGTTGAGCGCCGGCGCCCGGACGAAGTGCTCGATCCCCACGTGCCGGGCCAGCTCGGCGTACTCGAAGTCGATCTCGGAAAGCGTCTCGATGTGATCGTTGGTGAAGGCGATCCCCACCACCAGCACGTGCTTCCGGCCTCGCGCCCCCAGATGCTCGATGACCTTTTCGGTGCTGGGTCCCAGCCATGAGACCGGCCCCACCTCGGACTGATAGGAGAGGAGGTACTCGTAGGCGTAGTCCAGGCGCTTCATCACCTCGTGCACCGACGCGGCCACCTCCTGCGGATACGGATCCCCGCGGTTCACGATGGCCAGCGGAAGCGAGTGGGCGCTGAAGAGGATGAGCACGTCGTCGCGCACCTCCGGGGGAAAGGCCTCCAGCCCCTTGCGGACGGTGTGGGTCATGGCGTCGATGAACCCCGGGTGCGTCGGCCACCGGTCGATGACGCTCCAGCGGAACGCGTCCTCGAGGCCCAGGAGCCGCGCTGCGGCCCAGAGGTCGTTGAGGCTCGACCCCGTCGTGGCACACGAATAGTGCGGATACTGCGAGAAGGCGATGGCGCGTTCCACCCCGTCCTCCCGCATCCGACGAAGGGCGTCCTCCGCGAAGGGCTCGGTATAACGGAACGCCACGTAGAAGCGGTGCGGCGCGGTCTCGGGAGCGCGCGCATCGAGGCGCTCCACCATGCCCTGCCCCTGCTTTTCCGTCCATTCCAGGATGGGCGACCCGCCGCCGATGGCGTCGTAGAGCGCCTGCACGGAAGGCGTTCGCCGTTTGGCGATGAAGGGTCCCAGAAACCCCTGCATGGGGAGCTGGATGATCTCCCGGTCCTCGAAGAGGCGCAGGAGGAAGGGGCCCACGTCGTCCAGCGTGCGCGGACCACCCATGTTGAGGAGGACGATGCCCGTGGGGGCGCGGGAGGAAGAAGCGCTCATGGAGATGTGGGGTGAGAGGGTTCAGGGTCGGGTGCGGACAGCGCCCAGCACCGCACCAGCGCCTGCGCGTCCACGTAGGCGCGCTCGACGCAGGCGTTCATGGAGACGCCGTGATACGAGCTTCCCGCCAGCGTGAGTCCGGGAAGACGCGAGAGTCTTCCCCGGATCCGGTCCAGGCGCTCGCCGTGTCCCACTTCGTACTGTGCGATGCCCACGCGGTGCCGCACGATGCGCACCAGGGTGGGGCGCTCCACCAGACCCAGCGTCACGCGCAGTTCGTCCAGGACGGTGTCCAGCAGCCGCGCGTCGTCCAGCTCCACCGCCTCCGGATCGTGCGCGCCTCCGATCATGGCCCGGAGCAGCACCCGGCCTTCAGGCGCCCGGCCGGAGAAGATGGACGACTCCCGGAGGCACCCCAGGATGCGGAGCCCTTCGGAGCGGGGGACGAGGAATCCGAAGCCGTCGGGGGCGTGTCGCACCGCGCCCTCGGGCACCGCCAGCGCCACCACGGCCAGCGGTGCGGAAGGGATGGCGTCCAGCTCTGCGGCCAGCCCCGGATCCAAGTCGCGCAGCATCCGCGCCGCCGCGTGCGCCGGCGAGCAGAGGACCACCTCGTCGAAGGTGCGGGCGGTGCCGTCTTCGAAGACGAGTGTCCACGCCCCGTCTCCGGCGCGTTCCACGGCCTTCACCGGTGCCGCCGTGTGGAGCGCACTGCCCAGGCGGGCCGCCAGCGTCCGCGTGAGCGTCTCCATCC
>WGEM01000126.1 GCA_015492755.1 Gemmatimonadota bacterium
TCCCACGTCCGCCGTGGCACCTGGTCGTCGGCGCTGCAGGCGACGGCCTCGGACGACTCGGAGGGGTCGGACCGCTCGTACGATCTGCCCACCGTCCTGCGCGTCGGCGCTTCCGGTGTGTTGGCGCCGGGTCTCCGCCTGGCGGCGAGCTTCGTGCATGCAGACTGGTCCCCGCTGGCCGACGACGTTCGGCAGGAGGTGGCGGTGGGCGGAAGCGGGGGCTTCGGTGTCGGTGTGGAGCTTTCGCGGGTCCGCATCCTGGGCAAGGAGGCGCCGCTGCGCTTCGGATACCGGAGCAACGACGTCCCCTTCGCGCTCTCCAGCGGCGGCGCGTCCGAGTCGGCGTGGACGGGCGGCGTCGGCATCGTCCTGAACCGCACCAACGACATCGTCCTGGCGGCGGTGGATCTCGCGGTGGAGCGCGGTACGCGCTCCGATCCCACGCTCACCGAGCGGTTCTGGCGCGCCACCGTGTCGCTCCGGGTGTCCGGGTTCTGACGGCGGCGGGTATGGCCAGAGAGGGCGAAGGCGTGCGGGTGTACTATCACACCTTCGGTTGTAAGGCGAACCAGTACGACACCGAGCGCATGCGCCAGGAGGCCGAGGCGCTGGGTGTGCGCACCGTGGATGTCCGCGACGAGGCGGACGTTGTCGTCGTGAACACCTGCACCGTCACCAACCAGGCCGACGCCGAGGCGCGCCGCTTCGTCCGGCGGCTGGCGCGGGAACGACCCGGCGTCCGCGTGGTGGTGGCGGGGTGCTCCGCCGTGCTGCGCCCCGAGATGTACCGGCAACTGGAGGGTGTCACCGAGGTGGTGGAGGGCCACGACCCCCTGCAGGTGGCCAGGGCGATGGCCCCTGCCCGGACACTCGTGCCTCTGGAGCTTCGCACACCGCTGGACCGGATGGATCACGAGCCTGTCGGCGGCGAGCTGCTCCGCACGCGCCGGGGGGCGGCGCGGGGCTGGCTGAAGGTGCAGGACGGGTGCGACCGCAAGTGCTCCTTCTGCGCCACGCGCCTGGCGCGTGGCGCGTCGCGGTCGCGATCGCCGGAGGAAGTGGTCCGCGAGGCGGCGCTTCTGGCGGAGGCCCACCCCGAGATCGTCATCACCGGGATTCACATCGGGCACTACGGTCGCGACCTGGATCCTCCCTGGACGCTCTCCAGGCTCGTGGCGCGGCTCCTGGAGGAGGTGGACGGGGTACGGTTCCGGGTGGGGAGCGTTGAGGCCACCGAGGTGGACGACCTCCTGCTGGACTTGATGGCGACCTCCGGGGGTCGCCTGGCGCCGCACCTGCACATGCCGCTGCAGAGCGGCGCGGATCCGGTGCTCCGGCGCATGCGGCGGTGGCACACCCGCGAACAGTACCGGCGGCGTGCCCTGGAGATCGCCGAACGAGTCTGGCCGCTGGGGCTGGGCGCCGACGTCATCGCCGGCTTTCCCGGAGAGACGGACCAGGACCACGCGTCCACCCTGGCCCTGGTGGAGGAACTTCCCTTCACCTACCTGCACGTCTTCCCCTTCTCGCCCCGGAGCGGCACCGTGGCGGCGGAGCTCGCCGACCCGGTGCCCCAGCGCATCGCCGGCGAGCGGGCACGGGAGCTCCGGGAGCTGGCGGTGGAGAAGGGCACGAGGTACCGCGCGCGACGGGTGGGCGAAGACGCGCTGGTGGTGCTGGAAGGGGACGGAACCTCCGCGCTTACGGAAGACTATCTCAGGGTGCGATGGGCCCCTGGACCCGCCGCAGGCGCGAACGCGGCACGTGCACCCGGGCTGGACGCGCGGCTGGTGAGGGGCACCCTGCAGGGCGACGCGGACGATCTGTATATTGCGGCGCCCCGCACATCATCCCTGATTTCGGTATGACCCGCACGAAGACCCCCAAGCGCGCGTACGTGGAAACGTACGGGTGCCAGATGAACATCAGCGACGGCGAGCTGATGCAGGGCGTCCTTGCCCAGGACGGCTACGAGATCGTCGCGTCGCCGGAAGAGGCGGATGTGGTGCTGGTGAACACCTGTGCCATCCGCAAGCACGCGGAGCAGCGGGTGCTGGGGCGCGTGGCGCAGCTCCGGGGACTCAAGCGCCAGCGGCCCGACCTCCTCATCGGCGTCACCGGGTGCATGGCGCAGCGGATGGGGGAGGCCCTCGTGGAGCGGGCGCCCTATGTGGACCTGGTGATGGGCCCCGACGGCTACCGTCGCCTACCCGAGAGCCTCGCGGCGCTGCGGGAGCGGAGGTCGGCCGCCCTGGCGGGGCCCGCCGGAGGCACGGACCGGTCCGGGGGTGGCCGGGGCCCGCAACTGGTGGTGCTGGACCTGAACCTCGGTGAGAACTATCAGGGGCTGGAGCAGCGCCGCGCCGACGGGCCCACCGCGTGGGTTCCCATCCAGCGCGGGTGTAACCACCGCTGCACCTTCTGCATCGTCCCCTACGTACGCGGCCCGGAGAAGAACCGGCCACCCCACGAGATCCTCCGGGAGATCCGCGGCCTGGCGGAGAAGGGCGTCACGGAGGTCACGTTGCTGGGCCAGACCGTGAACTCCTACCGCTACGACGACTGTGCCTTCCCCGATCTCCTCCGCCAGGTGGCCCGGGTGGACGGGATCCGGCGGGTCCGCTTCACTTCGCCGCATCCCAACGACGTCACCGAAGCGCTGGTGGAGGTGATGGCGACGGAGGACACCGTCTGCGAGCAGCTTCACCTTCCGGTGCAGGCGGGCAACAATCGCACGCTGAAGCGGATGCTCCGGCGCTATACGGTGGAGACGTTCCTGGAGAAGGTGGAGCTGTTGCGTTCGGCCATTCCCGACATCGCGCTCTCCACGGACGTCATCGTGGCGTTCCCCGGTGAGACCGAGGCGGAGTTCCGCGACACGCTGGCCCTCATGGAGACCGTGCGCTTCGACGAGGCGTTTACCTACAAGTATTCGCCGCGGGAGGGTACGCCGGCGACGCGCCTGCCCCAGGGGGATTTCATCGATCCCGACGTGGCGCAGGCCCGCCTGGAAGCGCTCATCCAGGTGAGCCGCCGCATCCAGGCGGAGATCAACCGCTCCGAAGTGGGCCGGGTGGAGGAGGTGCTCATCGAGCGCACCGGACGGAGGCCCCGTCAGCTCCTGGGTCGCACCCGGCGCGGCAAGGTGGTGGTGTTCGACGGAGACGCCCGTCGGGTGGGCGAGTACACCCGCGTGTCGCTGGACGAGACCACGGGCGCCACCTTCGTCGGAACCGAGGTGGACGCCCCGGTGCCGGCGGGGCAGGCGTGAGCAGGCTCTGGGCCGCGCTGGGGGTTGGGGCGGTCCTGGTCCTCTCCATGGGCTTCGCCGCGCTGAACGGTGACCAGCGGGTGACGCTCCGGCTGGGCTTCACGACCCTCTACCGGGTGCCGCTTACGGTGGTGGCCTTCGGGGGGGTGGTGGTGGGCATGCTCATCATGCTGGTGGCGGGCATCCACTCCGACCTGAAGGTGCGCCGGATCCTGCGCGCCCGGCTGGCGCAGGAGATGCGTGCCGAGGGTGACCGCTACGTGG
>WGEM01000127.1 GCA_015492755.1 Gemmatimonadota bacterium
CGTGATCTCGGCGGCGCTGGTGAATGGCGCCTTGCGCCTGCCACCGGGGGCTCCTGCGCACATCCTTCCTCCGGCGGACCTCATGTGGGGTACGCTGGGCGTCTTCCGCCCCGAGTACGGGACGGAGCTGGTGGGTGGAGACGAGCTGGACGACGGGGGGATGCTTCTCCGCTACCGCCTCGGGGACGGGAAGGAACTCCATTACCGCGTGACGGACGGACGGCTGGCGGGTGTGGAGCTGGTGGAGGGCGGCCACGTGACGCAGCGCATCGAGCTGGAGTACAACCCCGCCGCCGACGTACCTCGGCGGGCGGTGTACCGGAATCTGGCGGACTTCCGGGAGCTCAAGCTGACCGCCGAGCGCGTCGATACTGTCGAGCCGTTCCCACCCGACATCTGGGACCCCGTCGGCCGGGAGGGCCGATGATCTCGCGCGGGTGGACCTCGGCGCTGCTGGTGGCGGGGGTGCTGGCCGTCGCCGGCTGCAACTATTCGTTCCGGGCGGGATCGTTTCCGCCCCCGCACGTGAAGACCATCGCGGTGCTACCCTTCGACAACGAGACGAACCGCTTCGAGCTTACCGGCGAACTCCATGAGCAGCTTCTCCGGACGCTCCCGCGTGCGTTGGGGCTCCGCCCCGCCGGGCAGGACGTGGCGGATGCCGTGGTCCGCGGCACCATCATGCGCTACGATGTGGTGGCGCCGAACTACCGTGCGGGGCGGCAGGGTGAGCCCGCCCAGGTACTCCAGCGCCAGGTGCAGATCGCCGTGACGGTGGAGGTCATCGACCGGGTGGAGAACGTGGTGCTCTGGGAGTCGCGCAGCGTCACCGCCCAGGGTGAGTTCCTGGAGGCCAGCGAGAGTGAGGATGTGGGGCGCCAGGAGGCCATTGAGCTGCTGGTGCAGAAGATCGTGGACGGCGCCCAGTCCAATTGGTAGATTCGGCCGTCCCGGGTGTCGCGTACGCCCGCCACCATCACGAGAAACCGGAACCCACTGCCTAGGAGAGACATTGCTCCGAGCCTTCGGTCTGGGCGCAATCCTCTTGAGCTTCTGGTTGGTGCTGTCGGGCCACTACACGCCCCTCCTCGTCTCGCTGGGCGTGGCCTCGTGCGCGCTGGTGGTCTACCTCGCGCACCGCATGGACGTGGTGGACCATGAGGGCGTGCCCCTCCATGTGGGTGGCCGCTTCTGGCGGTACGTGCCGTGGCTGATGAAGGAGATCTGGGAGGCCAACGTGAAGGTGGCCCGCATCGTCCTGGATCCTGAACTTCCCATCAGCCCCGTCATGGTGCACTTCCGCGCCAGCCAGCAGACCGACCTGGGTCGCTTCATCTACGCGAACTCCATCACCCTCACGCCCGGCACCATCACCACAGGGGTGGACGGAAGCGATTTCGAGGTCCACGCCCTCACCTTCGCCGACGTGGACGGGCGGGAAGAGGACGAGATGGACCGCCGCGTCACCTGGGTGGAACAGGGCGCGCGCTGATGTTCGTCGTCGCCGCCGTAGGTATCCTGGTGGCCATGGCCCTGGCCCTGGTGCGGGGCTTCCTGGGCCCCACCGTCTACGACCGTGTGCTGGCGGTGAACACCTTCGGCACCAAGACGGTGCTCCTCATCGCCGTGGTGGGATTTCTCACCGGACGCCCGGAGTTTCTGGACCTCTCCCTGGTTTACGCGCTCATCAACTTCATTGGCACCATCGCCGTGCTGAAGTTCTTCGAGTTCGGCGACCTGGGTCTCGGCGGCGCCGTCGGCGAAGAGGAGGACGGATGACGGTGGTGCTGGAAGGGGGGGCGTGGATCGCCATCGGGACGGGCCTCTTCTTCGTTCTGGTGGGCACGCTGGGGATCCTGCGCATGCCCGATGTCTTCACCCGGCTCCACACCGCCGGGATGACCGACACCATGGGCGCGGGCTTTCTCACGCTGGGCATGATCCTCCACACGGTGGTGGAGATGCTGCACGGTGAGACCCACTACTGGACCGTGCTGGTGCGACTCGTGCTCATGTACGCGTTCCTGCTCTTCACCAGCCCCATCGGGACGCATGCCCTGGCACGGGCGGCGCTGGTGGGTGGGGTCAAGCCGTACCGGGTGCCGCTGAAGGAAGGTCAGGACGACGTGGGCGTCACGGCCGGGGAGGGAGGCGCATGAGCGTCGAGTTCGTGGACGTCGTCCTCCTGGTCTTTCTGGCGCTGGTGGCGCTAGCCATCATCAACCAGCGGAATCTCTTCGCCGCCGTCATGCTGGCGGGGATCTACTCCTTCCTCTCCGCCGCGCTCTTCACCGTGATGGACGCGGTGGACGTGGCCTTCACCGAGGCGGCGGTGGGGGCGGGGATCTCCACCGTGCTCATGCTGGGCACGCTGGCGCTGGTGGGGCACGAGTCGAAGGTGCCCGAGCACCGACCGATCCTCCCGCTCCTGGTGGTGGTGGTGACGGGTGCCGTACTGGTGTACGGCACCATGGACATGCCGCCCTTCGGGGACCCGGACAACCCCATCCACCACCACGTGGCGGACCACTACATCCAGAAGACCGAGGATGAGATCGGTATCCCCAACATCGTCACGGCGGTTCTGGCCTCCTACAGGGGCTACGACACCATGGGCGAGACCACCGTCATCTTCACGGCGGTGGTGGGCGTGCTCCTCCTCCTGGCGCGAGGTCCCCGCCCGCGGAGGGTCTTCGTCAACGGCCGGTGGGTGACGCTGCCGGCGGGTGCGCCCGATCCCGATCCGGAGCCGGCGGCGTCGGATGGGGGTGCCACACCGGGTGCCCTGACGGCAGAGGAGGACCAGACGGATGCGTGACCGGGTGATCCTCCGGGTGGGAGCGAAGATCCTCATCCCGTTCATCCTTCTCTTCGCGCTCTACGTGCAGTTTCACGGCGACTACGGCCCCGGCGGGGGATTCCAGGCCGGTGTGATTTTCGCCGCCGGGATCGTGCTGTACGCGCTGGTCTTCGGACTGAAGGCCGCCCACAGGGTGCTTCCGCCGTGGGTGGTGTACGTCTGCTCCGCGCTGGGCGTGCTCATCTTCGCTGGCACCGGCTACGTGACGATGGCGTTGGGCGGTGCATTCCTGGACTACGGCGTGCTGGCCCACGATCCGGAGCACGGACAGCACTACGGGATCCTCCTTGTGGAGCTGGGTGTGCTCGTCACCGTCTTCGGGGTGATGGTGGCCGTCTTCTATGCGTTCGCAGGGCGCAGGAGGCTGGACGGATGAGGGCTCTTGGGCTGTTCAACTACTGGGCCGTGATCTTCCTGATGATGGTGGGCTTTTACACGCTCATTGCCCGGAGCAATCTCGTGAAGAAGCTCATCGGGCTGAGCATCTTCCAGACCTCGGTCTTCATTCTCTACATCTCTCTGGGGAAGGTGCACGGAGGGACCGCACCCATCCTCGTGGAGGGTGGGGAGGAGGTCGTCTACAGCAATCCGCTCCCTCACGTGCTGATCCTGACGGCCATCGTGGTGGGGGTGGCCACCACCGCGGTGGGGCTTGCGCTGGTGGTGCGCATCAAGGAGGCGTTCGGCACCGTCGACGAGGACGAGATCGAGGACGCCAGCCTGTGAGCGCACACCTGCCCGTCCTCCTGGTGGTCGTGCCGCTCCTGGCGGCACCCCTCGCGGCCCTTCTGCGTGGCCCCCGGCTCTCCTGGGGCGTGGCGCTGGCGTCGGCATGGTGGGCGCTTTACGCGGCGCTGGGACTACTCCGCAGGGTGCTTGCCGACGGCCCCATCCACTACGCCCTGGGGAACTGGGCGCCGCCCATCGGCATCGAGTATGTGGTGGACCCGGTGAACGCCTGGGTCATCCTCATCGTTGCGGCCATCGCCGCTGTGGTGACGCCCTACGCGCTGCAGAGCGTGGAGCGCGAGGTGGCCCCGGACCGGATTCCCCTCTTCTACGCCGCGTACATCCTTTGCATGACGGGCCTGCTGGGTATCGCGGTGACGGGCGACGTCTTCAACGTCTTTGTCTTCCTGGAGATCTCGTCGCTGTCGGCGTACGCCCTCATCGCGCTGGGACCGGACCGCCGGGCGCTGACGGCTTCGTTCCAGTACCTCATCATGGGGAGTGTGGGGGCCACCTTCATCGTCATCGGCATCGGGCTCATGTACGCCATGACCGGGACGCTGAACATGGCGGATCTGGCGCTCCGGCTTCCCGAGCTCCCGCCGAACCGCACCATCCCCGTGGCGTATACCTTCCTCACGGTGGGGATCACGCTGAAGCTGGCGCTCTTCCCGCTCCACCTCTGGCTGCCCAACGCCTACACCTACGCGCCGTCGGCGGTGACGTCGTTCATCGCGTCCACCGCCACGAAGGTGGCGGTCTACCTGCTCCTCCGGTTCTTCTTCACCATCTTCGGCGCCGCGTTCTCCTTCAACGTGATGCAGCTGGACCGCATCCTCATGCCGCTGGCGCTGGTGGCGATTCTGGGCATGTCGCTGGTGGCGGTCTACCAGGAGAACGTGAAGCGCCTCCTGGCCTATTCCAGCGTGGCGCAGATCGGCTAC